>NZ_JBAMDI010000115.1:0-36215 GCF_036961695.1 Pseudomonas sp. CGJS7
CCCCGGCTTGAACGCGGCATTACTGCGTTGCAGTCTCCTGCACCACGCGAATAACCCGCTGCGGAAACGGAATATCGATCCCTTCGGCCTTCAACCGGTCACGCGCATACTCGTTGAGCATGAACATCACGTCCCAGTAATCGGAGGTCTTGGTCCACAAGCGCAGCGATACGGTGATCGAGCTGTCGCCCAGCGTCGACACGACCGCCTGCGGTGCCGGGTCTTGCAGAACACGCGGGTCCTTTGCCAGTTCCAGCAACACATTGCGGGCCTTCTGCAGGTCGGCCTCGTAGTCAACGCCCACATCGAACACCACCTTGCGCGTCGGCTGGCGGTTGGTGTTGGTAATGATGCCGTTGGACAGGCTGCCATTGGGCATGATGACCGTCTTGTTGTCACCGGTGCGCAGCACGGTGTGGAAGATCTGGATACTGTCGACGGTGCCGGCAACGCCCTGCGCCTCGATCCAGTCACCGATACGGAACGGGCGGAACATCAGAATCAGCACACCACCGGCGAAGTTCGCCAGGCTGCCCTGCAAGGCAAGGCCGATGGCCAGGCCTGCGGCACCGATGGCGGCGACGAACGAGGTGGTCTCGATGCCGATCATCGAGGCCACGCTGACCAACAGCAGCACCTTCAGCACGATGTTCGCCAGGGTGCTGATGAAGCCCTGCAGCGCCAGGTCGGCGTTGCGCAGGCCCACCAGCTTGCCGAGGCGGGCGCTGACCTTGTTGATGATCCACCAGCCGACCGCCAGGGTCAGCAGTGCCAGCAGCACACGGCTGCCGTATTCCATGATCAAGGGAATCCACGTCTGGGATTGGCGGACGAGCTGATCGACTTCAGCGTTCAAATCCATATTCATCTCCTGATGCCGAGCGGCAAGTACACGGTAGAACAGGCCGCGCGTGTTATTACGCAACCCCGGCCCCCATGGACATCATTTGGCCATCGGGGTTCCGGGCCACCCCCGCATCAGTCGCGGAAGTTGTTGAACTGCAGCGGCATGTCGAATTCCTTGGTGCGCAGCAGGGCAATGGCTTCCTGCAGATCGTCACGTTTCTTGCCGGTTACCCGTACCTGCTCACCCTGAATGGCGGCCTGTACTTTCAGCTTGCCATCCTTGATGGTGGCAACGATCTTTTTTGCCAGGTCCTTGTCGATACCTTCGCGGAACTTGGCTTCCTGTTTCTTTTCCTTGCCGGAGGCGTAGGGGTCCTTGGTTTCCAGGCACTTCACGTCGATCTTGCGCTTGACCAGTGCCAGGCGCAGGATCTCCAGCATCGCCTCGAGCTGGAACTCTTCCTCGGCGGTGAGCATCACGGTCTGCTCTTTGTCCTTGAACTCGAAGGTGCCTTTGCCCTTGAGGTCGTAGCGGCGGTCCAGTTCCTTGATGGCGTTGTCGACCGCGTTCTGCACTTCGTGCTTGTCCAGTTCCGATACCACGTCGAACGAAGGCATGGTTGTTCTCCCAAAATAAAAGCGCGCTCAGGCTGAAGATGGAGCGCGCTGGGTTTGAAGGTTAAAATGCGGGCTCATTATAACGGGTTGCGAAACGCATATGAGCAGCACCTGGCATATTCTCGGCGCCGGTAGCCTTGGCAGTCTGTGGGCCTGCCGCCTGGCACGCGCAGGCAAGGCCGTGCGCCTGATCCTGCGTGACGGGCAACGGCTGCAGGCCTATCAGCAGGCCGGTGGCCTGACCCTGGTCGAACAGGAGCACACCCGGCACTACGCCATACCTGCCGAAACGGCGCAGGCGCAAGGCCCGATCCACCGGCTGCTGGTGGCCTGCAAGGCCTATGACGCTGCCCCGGCTATTGCCGGTCTAGCGCCACGGCTGGCCGAGAGCGCCGAAGTGCTGCTGTTGCAGAATGGCCTTGGCAGCCAGGATGAAGTCGCAGACCTGGTGCCGCACGCTCGCTGCATCTTCGCCTCCAGCACCGAAGGCGCCTTCCGCGAGGGGGACTGGCAGGTGCGTTTTGCCGGCCATGGCTTCAACTGGCTGGGCGACCCACGTAACCCCATGATCCCCGCCTGGTTCGATGACCTGCACGAGGCCGGTATCCCCGCGCAATGGACAGTAGACATACTGACCCGCCTGTGGCGCAAGCTGGCGCTCAATTGCGCCATCAACCCGCTGACCGTGCTTCACGATTGCCAGAATGCCGGGCTGCTGGGGCACCTGGGTGAAGTGCAGGCCCTGTGCGTCGAACTGGCCCGACTGCTGCGCCGTTGCGGCCAGCCGCAAGCAGCCGAGGGGCTGGACGAAGAAGTGCAGCGGGTAATCCTCGCCACCGCAGCCAACTACTCTTCCATGTACCAGGACGTGCATGCAGGACGGCGCACCGAGTTGCACTACCTGCTCGGCCATGCTTGCCGCGCTGCGGGCCGTCATGGCCTGCACTTGCCGCAGCTGGAACACCTGCTGCAGCGCTTGGTCGAAAACCTGCGCGCGCGTGGTTTGCCCTGCGACTGACGCGGCCCTTCAACCGGATACGGACATTGCCTTGCCCATGACCTTGCGCCAACGCCTGGAAAACCTCCCGGTCGGGCAGAAGCTGCTGGCGGCCCTGCTGGTATTGCTGGTGACCATCTTGCTGATGGCCAACCTCACCTTCATCAGCGCCGCCTACTGGATCACCCAGGAAAGCATGGCGCCCCAGGCCATGCAGACCATCGGCCGGCTGGTGGCCAATCCTCAGCTTGCAGCCCGCGCCGGCGACACCCCGGAAACCGCCCGTGCCCTGCTCAAGGAACTGGAAAGTTACACACCGCTGCGCGCCGCCGCGGTCTACGGTGGCGATGGCCGAATGCTGGCGCAGTTGCAGCATGGCGAGCCGCTGGCCCTGCCCAAACGTTTTCGCAACATCGACGGCTGGCGCCTGATGGAGTTTCGCAGCACTCAGTTGATCCGCATCCCCCGCGATGCCAACCCACCGGCACACTTGCTGCTGGTAGCCAGCAGCGAACTGCCCACGGCCTTCTACACCGGCACACTCAGCGCCAGCCTGGGCATCCTGGTGTTCAGTGTCCTGCTATGGATCGTCATCGCCCGGCAGATCAAACGCCTGATCACCCAGCCGATCAACCAGCTTGAGGAACTCAGCCGCCAGGTTACCCGCGAAGAGAGCTACGCCTTGCGCGCCCAACGCGGCAACGATGATGAAATCGGCAGCCTGGCCGAGGCCTTCAACACCATGCTGTCGCGCATCGAGGCCCGCGAGCAGCAGCTCAAGAGCGCCCGCGACGAGTTCCAGAGTGCCTACGACCAGGCTCAGGGCCTTGCCGAAGAAACCCGCCACACCAACCGCAAGCTGGAACTGGAAGTACAGGTACGCAGCAAGATCGAGAAAAAGCTCACCGGTTTCCAGAACTATCTCAACAGCATCATCGACTCGATGCCCTCGGCACTGATTGCCCTCGACGAACAGCTCTACGTGACCCAATGGAACCACGAAGCCACGGTGCTTTCCGGCACGCCACTGGACGAGGCACTTAACCAGCCGGTGTTCATTGCGTTCGAGCCGTTGAAGCCGTTCCTCCCGCAACTGAAGGAAACCGTGGAAAAACATCGAGTGGCGAAGATCGAGCGGGTAACCTGGCCCAAGGGCGACGACCTGCGCCACTACGCCCTGACCTTCTACCCACTGACCGGCGGCGGCGGGCGCGGCGTGGTCATTCGTATCGACGACATCACCCAGCGTCTGTCATTGGAAGAAATGATGGTGCAATCGGAGAAAATGCTCTCGGTCGGTGGTCTGGCTGCCGGCATGGCGCACGAAATCAACAACCCGCTGGGCGCTATCCTGCACAACGTGCAGAACATTCGCCGACGCCTGTCGTCCGACCTGCCGCGCAACCAGGAACAGGCCGAAGAGCTGGGCATCGACCTGGCCACGATCAACCGCTACCTGGACAGCCGCGAGGTGCCGCAACTGCTCGACGGCATTCAGCAGGCCGGCGCCCGGGCGGCGAAGATCGTCACCCACATGCTCAGCTTCAGCCGCCGCAGCAACCGCCAGCTGGTGCCATGCGAGCTGCCGGCACTGATCGATCAGGCGCTTGAAATTGCCGGCAATGACTTCGATCTGGCCATCGGCTTCGACTTCAAGGGGCAAGCCATCGTGCGCCAGTTCGACCCCGACCTGGGGCCGGTGCCATGTACCGCCAACGAGCTGGAACAAGTACTGCTCAACTTGCTGAAGAACGCAGCCCAGGCCATCCACCAACGCCCGCAACCCAGCGAGCCCGGACGCATCACACTGCGCACCCGGCTAAACCCGCCATGGGCGGAAATCCAGGTCGAAGACAACGGCGTCGGCATGCCCGAGGCGGTGCGCAAGCGCACCTTCGAGCCGTTCTTCACCACCAAGGAAATCGGCCAGGGTACCGGGCTGGGCCTGTCGGTCTCCTACTTCATCATCACCAACAACCACAAGGGGCAGATGGAAGTGCAATCCACGCCAGGCCAAGGCACCTGCTTTACCCTACGCCTGCCCCTCACCCAGCCGGCAGCGGCGGTGCCGGTCAGAACGGAGCAATGACATGGGCTACCGCCTTTCGAAGATCTATACCCGCACCGGCGACAAAGGCGAAACCGGCCTGGGCGACGGCCGTCGGGTGCCCAAGGACCACCCGCGGATCGAAGCGATTGGCGAGGTGGACAGCCTGAACAGCCAGTTGGGGTTGCTGCTGGCGGGGCTCGCCGAGCATGGGCTGAATGAAGTGACCACAGTGCTGGCGCCGTGTCAGCACCGCTTGTTCGACCTGGGTGGCGAGCTGGCGATGCCCAGTTACCAGGCGTTGAACCTGGCAGAAGTGGAACGCCTGGAGGCGGCCATCGATGTGTGGAACGAAGAGCTGGGGCCGCTGAAGAACTTCATTCTGCCCAGTGGTTCGGCGCTGGTGGCGCAGGCGCATGTGTGCCGCAGTCTGGCGCGCAGTGCAGAGCGCCGGTGCCAGCAGTTGAATGCCGTGGAGCCGCTGGAAGGCGTTGGTTTGGCGTATATCAACCGGCTTTCCGATCTATTGTTCGTGGCGGCGCGGATCATCGGGCGGCGGCAGGGGGTGGCTGAGGTTTTGTGGCAGCCCGCCGAGAAACCGAAAGGCTGATACTTCTGGGGCTGCTTTGCAGCCCATTCGCGGGCTTGCCCGCTCCCACAGGTTTCGAGCAGGCTTGAAGCTTGTGAGTTTCCTGTGGGAGCGGGCCCCGCGAATGGGCCCCGCAGCAGCCTCAGTTACAGGGGACTCAGGCCTCGGGCCAGAACGCCCGGATCCCGGCCACACCCTGTGCACCCGCCTCCCAGGCCTGCTGGCGCTCACTCGGCCCTATCCCACCCAGTAGATAAACCGGCTTGTTGAACCCGGCAATCACGCGCTGCGCCTCATCCCAGCCCAGCGGCACCGCATCCGGATGCGTCAGGGTCGCCTGCACTGGCGACAAGGTGACAAAGTCCACGCCCATCTGCTCAGCCAGCGCCAGCTCTTCGGCACTGTGGCAGGATGCCGCCAACCAGCGCTCCTTGGGGAACGGCCGGCCCCTGGCGGCGTACTTGCGCAGCTGCGCGGCCGTCAGGTGCCAACCGGCCGCCGGGAAATCACCCAGCCATTCCAGTGGCCCTTTCAGCATCAGCTGCGCCTTGCCCGCACACAGCCCGACCGCATCCACCGCCACGTCGCGGTACTTGGGGTCGTACATGTCCGGGGCACGCAACTGGATCAGACGAATGCCATTGGCCACGGCCTTCTGGATGCCCTTGAGCAGCTGCGGCACCTCCAAGCCATCCGGGGTGATCAGGTACTGGTCCGGCAGGCGCGCAGCGGCGACGATCGGCTTGTTGGCCTCGGGGAATTCGTACTGCGGCAAATCGCGCGGGGCAACCCATTCCAGCGGCTGGCCTTCGGCACCATGGGGTTCGCCAGTGAACGCTTCGACCTCGCGCACGTCCAGCAGCACCTGCTTTTCCGGGTAGTCATGGCTGACCTTGATCAGCGCACGCGACCGACTTACCTCGATGCCCAGCTCCTCGCGCAGCTCGCGGGCAAGCGCCGCTTCGACGCTTTCGCCTTCTTCCACCTTGCCACCGGGGAACTCCCACAAGCCGCCCTGGTGCTGAGTATCGGCACGGCGTGCGATCAGAATACGGCCATCAGCACCGCGAATGACGGCAGCTACTACATGAATCCGTTTCACGCTTTACGCTCCTCCAGGCCTGCCTGTTGCCATGCCTGGAAGGCTGGCCACTGATAAATGGTCTCGATGTAGGCTGCCGCCTCGGCGGGGACTTCTACGCGGTAGGTGCGCAGGCGCACGGCCACCGGGGCAAAGAAGGCATCGGCCAGGCTTGGCTTGCCGAACAGGAACGGGCCGCTGTCCTTGGCCACCACGCGGCATTCGGACCACAGCGCGACGATACGGTCGATATCGACCTGCACGTCCAGCGGCACAGTGTCCAGCGCCTGGTC
Source organism: Pseudomonas sp. CGJS7 (assembly GCF_036961695.1). Classification (NCBI taxonomy): domain Bacteria; kingdom Pseudomonadati; phylum Pseudomonadota; class Gammaproteobacteria; order Pseudomonadales; family Pseudomonadaceae; genus Pseudomonas; species Pseudomonas sp. CGJS7. The sequence goes on from NZ_JBAMDI010000115.1 coordinate 6,472, forward strand.
ACGCGACAGGTCGAACGGCATGGCACCGCGCAGGGCGAAGAAACCGCTGTGCATCTGCGCGCAAGCCGAACGGGCCTGGGCGCGGGCGGCTGCATCGGCAGGCCACAGCTGGGCGTCGGGGTGCTGTTCGTTGAGGTATTCGGCAATGGCCAGGGAATCGGCGATCACACCGTGCTCGGTCTTGAGCAGCGGCACCTTGCCGGTGGAGGAGAAAGCGAGGATGCGCTGGCGGGTATCAGGCTGGTTCAGCTTGATCAGGGTTTCTTCGTAGGGCACGCCAGCCAGCTCGAGCGCCAGGGCGCCACGCAGCGACCAGGAGGAGTACAGCTTGTCGCCGATGATCAGGTGATAGCTCATGGTTCGGCTCCATCAGGTTTGTATTGCAAAACCCGCAGGCCGCTACGCGGCCTTTCGCGGGCAAGCCCGCTCCTGCAGGGACCGCACCGCTCCTGCAGGCATTGCAACACCTGTGGGAGCGGGCGTGCCCGCGAAGAGGCCTTCGGATCAGTAGATCAGGTACGGTACTCGGCGTTGATCTTCACGTACTCGTGGGACAGGTCAGTCGTCCAGATGGTTTCGCTGCACTGGCCACGGCCCAGTTCGATTCGGATGGTGATCTCTTCCTGGGCCATCACTGCCGAACCCTGCGCTTCGGTATAGCTCGGGCTGCGGCCGCCTTTGCTCGCGATGCAAACGCTGTCCAGGTAGACATCGATCAGGCTCACATCCAGCTCCGGTACACCGGCACGGCCTACGGCGGCGAGGATGCGGCCCCAGTTCGGGTCGGAAGCGAACAGCGCGGTCTTGATCAGCGGCGAGTGGGCCACGGCGTAGCCAACGTCCAGGCACTCCTGGTGGTTGCCACCGCCGTTGACCTGCACGGTCACGAACTTGGTCGCGCCTTCGCCGTCACGGACAATGGCCTGGGCCACTTCCATGCACACTTCGAACACGGCCTTTTTCAGCGCTTCGAAAAGCGCGCCGCTGGCTTCGGTCACTTCCGGCAGGTCGGCCTTGCCGGTAGCGATCAGCATGCAGCAATCGTTGGTCGAAGTGTCACCATCGATCGTGATGCGGTTGAACGACTTGTTGGCGCCGTCCAGCATCAGGTCCTTGAGTACCTTTGGCGCCACCTTGGCGTCGGTGGCGATGTAGCCCAGCATGGTCGCCATGTTCGGGCGGATCATGCCTGCACCCTTGCTGATACCGGTAACGGTGACGGTCACGCCATCGTGCTGGAACTGGCGGCTGGCCCCTTTGGGCAGGGTGTCGGTGGTCATGATGCCGGTAGCGGCCTCAGCCCAGTTGTTTTCCGACAGGTTGTCGAGGGCGGCCTGCAGCGCGCCTTCGATCTTTTCGACCGGCAGCGGCTCGCCAATCACGCCGGTGGAGAACGGCAGTACCGACTCGGCCGGTACGCCAGCCAGTTCGGCCAGCTTGGCGCAGGTGCGCTCGGCGGCGGCCAGGCCTGGCGCGCCGGTACCGGCGTTGGCGTTACCCGTGTTGGTCAGCAGGTAGCGCACGGTGCCCTGTACACGCTGCTTGGACAGGATCACCGGCGCGGCGCAGAAGGCGTTGAGGGTGAACACGCCAGCCACGCTGGAGCCTTCGGCACAGCGCATGACCACCACATCCTTGCGCCCCGGGCGCTTGATACCGGCAGAAGCGATACCGAGTTCAAAACCCGGAACCGGGTGCAGGGTGGGCAAAGGACCAAGACCAACAGCCATTAGAGCGCTCCTAGAAAAAACGATGATGTCGAAAAAGGGGCCGCTTCGCACCCCATCGCGACACAAGGCCGCCCCCACAAGGATCGCGCCCGTTCATGGACGAGCGCGGTACCTGTGGGAGCGGCCTTGTGTCGCGAAAGGGCCGCAAAGCGACCCCAGGCTTGTACAACGTAAGGTTCAGATCACTCGATCTGACCGTGGCAATGCTTGAACTTCTTGCCCGAACCACACCAGCACGGCTCGTTGCGGCCCAGCTTCTGGTCATTGCGTACTGGCGCCGAGGCTACCGCTACTTCGGCACCCTCCTCGCTCAGTTGCTCACTTTCCAGGCCCGGTGCAGCGGCGTGCTGGAACTGCATGCGACTCGCCAGCTCTTCGGCCTCGCGGCGCAGGCGAGCTTCTTCTTCGGCCGGGTCTTCGCGGCGAACCTGTACGTGCGACAGCACGCGGATGGTGTCGCGCTTGATCGACTCCAACAGCTCCTGGAACAGGCTGAACGACTCGCGCTTGTACTCCTGCTTCGGGTTCTTCTGCGCATAACCACGCAGGTGAATACCGTGACGCAGGTGGTCCATGGTCGACAGGTGGTCTTTCCACAGGTCGTCCAGTACGCGCAGCAGAATCTGCTTCTCGAAGGTTCGCAGGGCCTCGAGACCGGCCTGGTCTTCCTTCTCGGTGTAGGCCGTGGTGATCTCGCTCAGCAGCTTCTCGCGCAGGGTCTCTTCGTAGAGGTGATCGTCCTCGTCGAGCCATTGCTGGATTGGCAACTTGATGGCGAAATCGCTGGCCAGCGAAGCCTCCAGGCCGGCTACGTCCCACTGCTCTGGCAGCGACTGCGGCGGAATGTGCTGGCTGATGGTAGCGTCCAGGACTTCCTTGCGGAATTCGACGATGGTGTCGCCAATGTTGTCGGCGGCCAGCAGGCTGTTGCGCATGTGGTAGATCACCTTGCGCTGCTCGTTGGCGACGTCGTCATATTCGAGCAATTGCTTACGAATGTCGAAGTTGCGGCCTTCGACCTTGCGCTGGGCTTTCTCGATAGCGTTGGTGACCATGCGGTGCTCGATGGCCTCGCCCGACTGCATGCCCAGTGCCTTCATGAAGTTCTTCACCCGGTCAGAGGCGAAGATGCGCATCAGGCTGTCTTCCAGCGACAGGTAGAAGCGGCTGGACCCCGGGTCGCCCTGACGACCGGAGCGGCCACGCAGCTGGTTGTCGATACGGCGCGATTCGTGGCGCTCGGAAGCGATTACATGCAGGCCACCCGTCTCGATCACTTGCTGGTGACGCTTCTGCCAGTCGGCCTTGATCTGGGCGATCTGCTCGGCTGTCGGGTTTTCCAGGGCAGCCACTTCGGCTTCCCAGTTACCGCCCAGCAGGATGTCTGTACCACGGCCAGCCATGTTGGTGGCGATGGTCAGTGCACCTGGCGCGCCTGCTTGCGCGATGATCTCGGCTTCCTTCTCGTGATACTTGGCGTTGAGCACCTTGTGGTCGATGCCTTCCTTTTTCAGGAGGTTGGACATGTGCTCGGAAGTTTCAATGGTCGCGGTACCCACCAGCACCGGACGGCCCAGCTTCATGCTTTCCTTGATGTCGGCGATGATCGCGGCGTATTTCTCGTCAGCGGTCAGGTACACCAGGTCGTTGTAGTCCTTACGCGCCAGTGGCTTGTTCGGCGGAATGACCATCACGTTCAGGCCATAGATCGACTGGAACTCGAACGCTTCGGTGTCGGCGGTACCGGTCATGCCGGACAGCTTGGTGTACAGGCGGAAGTAGTTCTGGAACGTGGTCGAAGCCAGGGTCTGGCTCTCGGCCTGGATGTTCAGGTTCTCTTTTGCCTCGATGGCCTGGTGCAGGCCCTCGGACAGGCGACGACCCGGCATGGTACGGCCGGTGTGTTCGTCGATCAGCAGAACCTGGCCGTCCTGGACGATGTACTCGACGTTGCGGTGGAACAGCTTGTGTGCACGAAGACCGGCGTAGACGTGTGTCAGCAAGCCCAGGTTGTGCGCGGAGTACAGGCTCTCGCCTTCAGCCAGCAGGCCCGCCTGGGCCAGCATCTCTTCGATGAACTGGTGACCGGCTTCGTTCAGCTCCACCTGGCGACTCTTCTCGTCGATGGTGAAGTGGCCTTCCTGGGTGACCTGGCCTTCGACCTCTTCGATGTGCTGGGTGAGGCGCGGGATCAGGCGGTTGATCTCGATGTACAGCTTGGAGCTGTCCTCGGCCTGACCGGAAATGATCAGCGGGGTACGCGCTTCGTCGATGAGGATGGAGTCGACTTCGTCGATCACGGCGAAGTTCAGTTCACGCTGGAACTTCTCGTCCTGGCTGAACGCCATGTTGTCGCGCAGGTAGTCGAACCCGAATTCGTTGTTGGTGCCGTAGGTGATGTCGGCTGCATAGGCGGCGCGCTTTTCTTCCGGCGGCTGGAAGGCCGAGACGATACCGACCGACAGACCGAGGAATTCGTACAGCGGGCGCATCCAGTTGGCGTCACGGCGCGCCAGGTAGTCGTTGACGGTGACCACATGCACGCCCTTGCCGGACAATGCGTTGAGGTAGACGGCCAAGGTACCGACCAAGGTCTTGCCTTCACCGGTGCGCATTTCTGCGATCATACCCTCGTGCAGGGTCATGCCGCCGATCAACTGCACATCGAAATGGCGCATGCCCATTACGCGCTTGCCGGCCTCGCGGGCCACGGCGAAGGCTTCGGGCAGCAACTGGTCCAGTGTCTCGCCTTTGGCCAGGCGTTCCTTGAACTCTGCAGTCTTGCCCCGCAGTTGCTCGTCGGAGAGGGCCACCATCTTCTCTTCGAAGGCATTGACGATACTCACCGTCTTGAGCATGCGTTTGACTTCACGCTCGTTCTTGCTTCCAAAAAGTTTTTTTAACAAAGGCGCAAACATATCGGCAGGATCTTCCACACGTAGGGATGGAGGGCGGCCCCATGAGTCGCCCGTGCAGCCCATAGGCCGCATGCGAACGAGCATTCTACCCGGAAACGATGGTGAGGAAAGTGGTGGATTTCCACGATGCTGATACAGCGTTTTGGCGGGGGCCTGTTTTAGATAGGGGCATTTTCACTGAGTTCAAGGCTTGGCAACATGAAAGCTATCGAGAACCAGTCTTGTCTTTGGCTGCCTGTGCCGGCCCCTTCGCGGGTGAACCCGCTCCTACGAGGTATCGATAGCCCTGGTAGGAGCGGGTTCACCCGCGAAGAGGCCGGTACAGGCAACGGAGATGTTAGACTGTGCCCACGTCACCTCACGCGTACCCCCATGGCCTACAAACCCTCCCCCGCCCAGCCGCCCTCCGCCCTGCTGCGCCAGGTGCGCCCGCTGCGCCTGCTGCTGAACCAGGCCGAGCGCCTGGAGCACTTGCAGCGCCTGCTGGAAAGCCAGTTGCAACCGGCTGCCCGCGAGCACTGCCATGTGGCGTCCTGGCGCGATGGTACTTTGTTGCTGGTGGTTACCGACGGCCATTGGGCCACCCGCCTGCGCTACCAGCAGAAGCGCTTGTTGGCGGCACTGCAGGCCATGGAAGCATTCGGCAACCTCAGGCGCATCCTGTACAAGGTGCAGCCGCCGCTGGTGCCGGCCAAGCGGGGCGGGCATGCTGCCGAGCTTTCGAACAGCGCGGCCGAGAGCCTGCGCGACACCGCCGAAGGCATTACCGACCCCAAACTGCGCGCAGCACTGGAACGGTTGGCCGCCCACGCCCAGGGCAAGCCATAAAAAAGGCCACCCGAAGGTGGCCTTAATGAACTAGAGAGTGTTCGAACTTACACGGCCGCAACAGGGCGCATGTACGAGATCGGTGCCGTACTGGCATCTTCGAAAGTGACCACTTCCCAGGCATCGGTTTCAGCAATCAGCTTGCGCAACAGCTGGTTGTTCAGCGCGTGGCCGGACTTGAAGCCCTTGAACTCGCCGATCAGGCTGTTGCCCAGCAGGTACAGATCGCCGATGGCGTCGAGGATCTTGTGCTTGACGAATTCGTCTTCGTAACGAAGGCCGTCTTCGTTCAGCACGCCGTCCTCATCGACCACGATGGCGTTCTCGACACTGCCACCCAACGCAAGGTTGTGCTTGCGCAGGTACTCGATGTCACGCATGAAACCAAAAGTACGCGCGCGGCTGACTTCCTTCACGAACGACGTGCTGGAAAAGTCGACGCTGGCGCTCTGGGTCCGGTTGCGAAGCACCGGGTGATCGAAATCGATCTCGAAGCTCACCTTGAAACCTTCGAAAGGCAGGAACGTGGCGCGCTTGTCGCCCTCTTCCACGGTTACCTCACGCAGGATGCGGATGAACTTCTTGGCTGCGTCCTGTTCTTCCAGGCCGGCAGACTGAATCAGGAATACAAAAGGACCGGCGCTGCCATCCATGATCGGCACTTCCGAGGCGGAGAGCTCGACGTAGGCGTTATCGATGCCCAGACCCGCCATGGCGGAGAGCAGGTGCTCGACCGTATCGACCTTGACGTCACCGTTGACCAGCGTCGTCGACATGGTTGTCTCGCCGACGTTGGCCGCACGCGCAGGGATCTCGACCACAGGGTCGAGGTCGGCGCGGCGGAAGACGATGCCGGTGTCAACAGGTGCAGGCTTGAGGGTCAGGTAGACCTTCTCCCCGGAGTGCAGACCGACACCTGTGGCACGGATGGTATTCTTCAGGGTGCGTTGTTTAATCATGGCATTGGCCGCTTCAGCGCAAATTGCGAACAGGTATCAACAAAGGCTGGGGATGATAACAGACCCAACCTTTGATGAATACCAATCACCTTTATACCCCTGATAAATTCCATTAATCAGCCTGACGACGCAGGAATGCCGGGATATCGAGGTAGTCCAGGTCATCCTGAGGGTTCAGTTTAGCGGCTGCGGCAGCACCTGCATGCGCCTGGTTGCGCATGACGGTCGGGCGCTCCAGGTCACGGTAGTTGACCGCTGGCTGCTCCTGGCGCACCGGCGCAGGATTGGACGCTTCGTACGCCTGCTGGGCAGTCTGCAGGGTATTGTCGACCACCTTCACAGGCTTCTCGATGCGTGCGCCCAGACCAGTGGCCACCACGGTCACGTGCAGTTCGTCGCGCATGTCCGGGTCGATCACGGTGCCGACCTTGACCATCGCGTGGTCGGAGGCGAAGGCTTCGATGATGCTACCCACGTCGGAGTACTCACCCAGCGACAGGTCCGGGCCTGCGGTGATGTTCACCAGGATACCGCGGGCGCCCTGCAGGTTGACGTCTTCCAGCAGCGGGTTACGGATAGCTGCCTCGGTGGCTTCACGCGCACGGTTCGGGCCGCTGGCGCAACCAGTACCCATCATGGCCATGCCCATTTCACCCATCACGGTGCGCACGTCGGCGAAGTCGACGTTGATCATGCCTGGGCGCTTGATGATGTCGGAGATACCGCGTACGGCACCGGCCAGAACATCGTCAGCCTTGGCGAAGGCGGACAGCAGGCTGGCATCCTTGCCCAGGATGGTCAGCAGCTTCTCGTTGGGGATGGTGATCAACGAGTCGACGCTTTCAGCCAGCATGCGGATGCCTTCATCGGCGATCTGCATGCGCTTGCGGCCTTCGAACGGGAACGGACGGGTCACCACTGCTACGGTGAGGATACCCATTTCCTTGGCCACTTCGGCAATGATTGGCGCTGCACCGGTACCGGTACCGCCACCCATGCCGGTGGTGATGAACACCATGTTGGTGCCCTGCAGCACTTCGGCAATGCGCTCACGGTCTTCCAGCGCGGCCTGACGGCCGACTTCCGGATTGGCACCGGCACCCAGGCCCTTGGTCACACCCGTGCCCAATTGCAGGATGGTGCGCGCGCCAATGTTTTTCAGCGCCTGGGCATCGGTGTTGGCGCAGATGAATTCCACGCCTTCGATGCTGCTCTTGACCATGTGGTTGACGGCGTTGCCGCCACCACCACCAACGCCGATCACTTTAATGACCGGACTTTGCGGGACGTTGTCTACGAGCTCGAACATTTTCCCTCTCCTTACAGTTCTCTAGTTGTTGCGCCTACCACTACTGCTTTGAAACTTAGAAGTTGCCCTGGACCCACTTCTTGAAGCGTTCAAGCACTGGGGCCTTCGGTTCATCGCCATAGCTGTTGCTGCTGCTGTTGCTGTTACCGGTCAGGGCCAAGTCCTCGGACTGCTTCAGCAGGCCGTAGGTGAGCAAGCCCACACCAGTGGAATAGATCGGGTTGCGCACCACGTCGCTCAGCCCCCGAACGCTGTGCGGCACGCCCAGGCGTACCGGCATGTGGAAGATTTCCTCGGCCAGTTCGACGGCGCCTTCCATCTTCGCGGTGCCGCCGGTGAGGACGATGCCGGCGGGCACCAGGTCTTCGTAGCCGCTGCGGCGCAGTTCGGCCTGGATCAGGGTGAAGAGCTCGTCGTAACGTGGCTCCACCACCTCGGCCAGGGCCTGGCGCGACAGCTCGCGCGGTGGGCGATCGCCCACGCTCGGCACCTTGATGGTCTCGCCAGCGCCAGCCAGTTTGGCCAGGGCACAGGCGTAGCGGATCTTGATTTCTTCGGCGTACTGGGTCGGGGTACGCAGGGCCATGGCGATGTCGTTGGTCACCTGGTCGCCAGCAATCGGGATGACCGCCGTGTGGCGGATGGCGCCCTCGGTGAAGATGGCGATGTCGGTGGTGCCGCCACCGATGTCCACCAGGCACACGCCCAGCTCTTTTTCATCATCGGTCAGCACCGAGTAGGCCGAAGCCAGCTGCTCGAGGATGATGTCGTCGATTTCCAGGCCGCAGCGGCGCACACACTTCTCGATGTTCTGGGCGGCGTTGACTGCGCAAGTGACCACGTGAACCTTGGCTTCCAGGCGCACGCCAGACATGCCCAGCGGCTCGCGCACGCCTTCCTGGTTGTCGATCACGTAGTCCTGCGGCAAGGTGTGCAGCACGCGCTGGTCGGCCGGAATCGCCACGGCCTGGGCAGCGTCGAGTACGCGTTCCAGGTCGGCCAGGCTGACTTCGCGGTCACGGATGGCGACGATGCCGTGGGAGTTCAGGCTGCGGATGTGGTTACCGGCCACACCGACGAACGCCGAGTGGATACGGCAGCCGGCCATCAGCTGCGCCTCTTCCACGGCGCGCTGGATCGACTGCACGGTGGACTCGATGTTCACCACCACGCCTTTTTTCAGGCCACGGGACGGATGGGTGCCGATCCCGACGATTTCCAGGGTGCCGTCTTCGCCCACTTCGCCCACCAGCGCCACCACCTTGGAGGTGCCAATGTCCAGCCCGACGATCATTTTGCCGCTATGCGCGTTTGCCATGGTCCTGCCTCTCTCTAATTCTTCGCAACGGCGGGTTGGGCCGTCGTCGGTGCAATCGGTTCCCGCCAACCAACGGCAAGTCCGTTGGAATAACGCAGATCAATGCGGGCGATAGTGGTGATCTGGTCTTTGAGTGTCTTGTCGTAAATGGCAATGAAACGGCGCATCTTCTCCACCAGATGATCGCGCCCCAGCAGCAACTCGATGCCTGGCCCGGCACTGCTCGCACCGGTGGTCAGGAACCAGCTGCCTCGCTCGCGCAGCTCCAGGCGAGCGATGGAAAAGCCCAAGGGGCGCAGCATCTGGCTCAATACCTGATACTGCTGCATGACTTGTTGCTGAGCACGCTGCGGCCCGGCCAGCTGCGGCAGGTGCTCATAGTTGGCCAGCTCGCGCGGGGTGAAAGCCTGACCCTGGTTGTTGAGCAGGGCTGCGTCCCCCCAGCGTGCCACCGGCAGCTGCTCTTCAAGGCGGATCACCACCTCGTCGGGCCACACCCGGCGCACTTCGGCGTGGGCGATCCACGGCATCTGCTCGAGCTCGGCGCGCATCGCCGGCAGGTCGACGCTGAAGAAGCTCGCCGCCACGTAGGGCGCGATACGCTGCTGCACCGATTGCTGACTGATGTAGCTGAGGTCGCCCTGCACATCGATCTTGGTGATCGGGCGGTCGGCGTACGGCATCAGGCGAATGGCGCCCTCGTAGGCACCAAAGCCGGCCGCCACCAGCAACACCGGCCACAGCAAGCGCTTCAGGCCGCCCAGGCTTGGCCGGGGCAGGCGCGCCGATACGGGCTCGTCGGCCACCAGCCGGCTGGCACCACGCGGCACCGGCTTGCTACGGCCGGTAACGGGTTGCTGCTGACGTATCATCGCGCCTTGCATGGTTATTAACCTCGCGTCGCCACGCTTTCGGCCAGGATTGCCAGCACCAGTTGCTGGAAGTCCAGGCCAGCCGCGCGGGCCGCCATGGGCACCAGGCTATGATCTGTCATGCCTGGTGCGGTGTTGACTTCGAGCAGCCAGAACCGGCCCTGCTCGTCCTGCATCACGTCCAGCCGCCCCCAGCCTTCGATGCCAATGGCATCGCAGGCGCGCGCGGTCAGGTCGATCAGTTCCTGTTCCTTGACGCTATCCAGCCCGCACGGGATGCGGTACTGGGTATCGTTGGCGATGTACTTGGCGTCGTAGTCGTAGAACACGTGCGGCGTACCCAGGGCGATCGGCGGCAGCACCTGGCCGCGCAGTACCGCGATGGTGAACTCCGGGCCGTGGATCCACTGCTCCACCAGTACCTGGGAATCGTATTTGGCGGCGTCCTGCCAGGCGGCGACCAGTTCCTGGGTGCTGTTCACCTTGGCCATGCCGATGCTAGAGCCTTCATGGGCGGGTTTGACGATAAGCGGGAAGCCCAGTTCCGTACTGGCCTGCAAACAATCGCTTTCGCTCGCCAGCACCGCGTGGCGTGGCGTGGGAATGCCCAGGCTCTGCCACACCTGCTTGGTGCGCAGCTTGTCCATCGCCAGCGCCGAAGCGAGGATGCCGCTGCCGGTGTAGGGGATGCCCAGGCACTCCAGCAAACCTTGCATGCTCCCGTCTTCACCGCCACGGCCGTGGAGGATGATGAAGGCGCGGTCAATCTTCTCGCTCTGCAGGCGTGCGAGCAGGTCGTCACCGACGTCGATGGCAACCACGTCGACGCCGGCAGTGCTCAGCGCATCGATCACTGCGGCGCCGGATTTCAGCGACACTTCACGCTCGGCGCTCTTGCCACCGTACAGCACGGCGACGCGACCGAACGCCTTGACGTCCAGGGTCGAGTGCAGCTTGTCGTAGGCGCTGGTCATTTCGACTTCTCCTGCTTGGCGCCTGCGAACAGCGGGCTTTTCATCAACTGGGGAGCCAGGCCGCCGACATCACCGGCACCCTGGCAGAGCAGGATGTCGCCAGCGCGCAGCAGTGGCTTGACCAGCGGTGCCAGTTCGGCGCCGCGCTCGATGTAGATCGGGTCCAGCTTGCCGCGCTGGCGGATGCTGTGGCACAGCTGACGGCTGTCGGCACCGGGGATCGGCTCTTCGCCGGCCGGGTAGACCTCCATCAGCAGCAGCACGTTGGCATCGCCCAGCACCTGGACGAAATCGTCGTACAGGTCGCGGGTGCGGCTGTAGCGGTGCGGCTGGTAGACGATCACCAGGCGGCGGCTTGGCCAGCCACCGCGCACAGCCTTGATCACCGCCGCCACTTCGGTCGGGTGATGACCGTAGTCGTCGACCAACATCACACTGCCGCCTTCGACCGGCAGCTCGCCGTATACCTGGAAGCGACGACCGACACCCTGGAAGCCGGACAGGCCCTGGACGATGGCCTCGTCAGTAATGCCTTCGTCAGTGGCGATGGCGATGGTAGCCAGGGCGTTGAGCACATTGTGGTTGCCGGGCATGTTCACCGAAACCTCCAACGGCTCGCGGTCACGGCGCAGCACGGTGAAGTGGGTCTGCATGCCCTGCTGACGCACATTGATGGCGCGGATGTCGGCCTCTTCACTGAAGCCGTAGGTCACGGTCGGGCGCTTCACCTGCGGCAGGATCTCGCGAACCACCGGGTCGTCCAGGCACATCACCGCCAGCCCATAGAACGGCAGGTTGTGCAGGAACTCGACGAAGGTTTTCTTCAGCTTGTTGAAGTCACCTTCGTAGGTCGCCATGTGGTCGGCGTCGATGTTGGTGACAACCGCGACCATCGGCTGCAGGTGCAGGAAGCTGGCATCGCTTTCGTCTGCTTCAGCGATCAGGTAGCGGCTGGTGCCCAGCTGCGCATTGGTGCCAGCAGCGGTAAGGCGGCCACCGATAACGAAGGTCGGGTCCAGGCCACCGGCGGCGAACACTGAAGCCAGCAGGCTGGTCGTGGTGGTCTTGCCGTGAGTACCGGCAACGGCCACGCCATGGCGGTAACGCATCAGCTCGGCGAGCATCTCGGCACGCGGCACTACCGGAATGCGCCGCTCGAGGGCGGTGGCAACTTCCGGGTTGGCCGGGTTGATGGCGCTGGACACCACCAGCACATCGGCGGTGGCGGCGTTCTCGGCGCGGTGGCCGACAAAGATCTCAGCGCCGAAGGACTCCAGGCGTTCGGTGACCGGCGAGGCTTTAAGGTCCGAACCGGACACTTCATAGCCCAGGTTCAGCAACACTTCGGCAATACCGCACATGCCCACGCCGCCGATGCCGACGAAGTGAATGCGGCGAATACGGCCCATCTTCGGCTGGGGCATGGCTTTCTGGCTCTCAACCATGGGCCACCTCCAGGCAGATATCGACCACGGTGCTGGTTGCAGCAGGTTTGGCCAGGCGCCGAGCGGTGCCAGCCATGACGTTGAGTTTCTCGGGTTGCATCAGCACCTCGTTCAGGCGTTCAGCGAGTTGCGCTGCGCCAGTTGTCGCTTGTGGCATCAGGAAGGCAGCGCCTTCGCGGGCCAGATATTGGGCGTTGTGGGTCTGGTGATCGTCGATCGCGTGGGGCAAAGGCACCAGCATCGAAGGCAGGCCTGCTGCCGCCAGTTCGCTGACAGTCAGGGCACCGGCCCGGCACACCACCAGGTCGGCCCAGCCATAAGCCTGGGCCATGTCTTTGATGAAAGGCTCTACCTGAGCCGCGACGCCCGCCTCGTGATAACGCTCGGCGGTGATCGGTGCGTGCTGCTTGCCGGCCTGGTGGAACACCTCTGGCCGCAGCGCCGCGGGCACCTCGGACAGGGCCTTAGGCAACAATTTGTTCAATGGTTCCGCACCCAGGCTGCCCCCCAGCACCAACAGGCGTGCGCGGCGCTCGCCCAAAGGCGTGCGTTGCGCGTCCATGAAGAGCTCCGGACGCACCGGGTTGCCGGTGGTGCGACGTTTGTCGCTGGCCTCGAAGGTGTTCGGGAAAGCTTCGCAGACCCGCGCCGAGAGTGGCACCAGCAACCGATTGGCGGTACCGGCCCTGGCGTTCTGCTCATGGATCACCAGTGGCACGCCGCACAGCCGCGCGGCCACGCCGCCGGGGCCGGTCACATAGCCGCCAAAGCCCAGGACACATACGGGCTTGAGCTGGCGAATGATGCGCCGTGCCTGCAGCACTGCCTTGACCAGGGTGAAAGGCGCCTTGAGCAACGACAGCTTGCCCTTGCCGCGCAAGCCGCTGACCTGAATCAGATGCAATGGCAAACCCGCCTGCGGCACCAGCTCGTTCTCGATGCCACGCGGGGTGCCCAGCCAGTGCACGCTGTAACCGCGCGCCTGGAACTCACGGGCGCAGGCCAGCGCCGGGAACACGTGCCCCCCGGTGCCGCCGGCCATGATCAACACATTTTTGCCTTCAGCGGCCATGACTGGTCTCCTCGGCAAAATCGCTTTCGCTGAATTCGTGCTCCTCACTGCCCAGGTGCGTGCGGCTCTCCCACTCGATGCGCAGCAACAGGCCCACGCAGGCGCAGCAGATCACCAGCGAGCTCCCCCCGTAACTGAGAAACGGCAGGGTCAGGCCCTTGGTCGGCAGCAGGCCGACATTCACACCGATATTGATCAGGAACTGGCCAATCCACAGGAAAGCCAGACCGAACGCCATGTAGGCGGCAAAGAACTGTTTGGCTTTTTCGGCCCACAGGCCGATGTAAAGGGCGCGCACGGTGACAAACACGAACAGCGCGACGGTCAGCAGCGAGCCGACCACCCCCAGTTCTTCCGCCAGGACCGAGAACACGAAGTCGGTGTGCGCTTCAGGCAGGTAGAACTGCTTCTGCACGCTGTTGCCCAGGCCAACACCCAGCCACTCGCCACGGCCGAAGGCGATCAGTGCCTGGGTCAGCTGGTAGCCCGAGCCGAACTGATCGGCCCAGGGGTCGGTGAAGGTAATAAGGCGCGCCATCCGGTAGGGCTGCGCCTGCACCAGGACAAATACCGCCAGCACCGCCAGCACCACCATCAGGCTGAAGCGGAACAGCCCCACCCCTCCCAAAAACAACATGGCCGCCGCCGCGCCCATCATCACCACCGTGGCACCGAAGTCCGGCTCCATCAGCAGCAAGGCGGCCATGGGCAGCAGCACGATGAACGGCTTGAAGAAGCCCATCCAGGTTTCGCGCACCTCGGTCTGTCGGCGTACCAGGTAGCCGGCCAGGTAGATGACCACGAACACCTTGGCGATTTCCGAAGGCTGCACGTTGAAGAAGCTGAAACCGATCCAGCGCATGGAGCCGTTGACCTCACGGCCGATACCCGGCACCAGCACCAGTACCAGCAAGCCGAAGGCGCCAAGCAGCATCATGAAGCCCATGCGCTGCCAAGTGGCGATCGGCACCAGGATGGTTGCACCACAGGCCACCAGGCCAAGGAACACGTACACCAGGTGGCGGAACATGTGATACAGCGGGTTGCCGGACTGTACCGCAGCCACTTCCGAGGAGGCCGAAGTGATCATCACCAGGCCCAGGCCCAGCAAGGCCAGGCAACCGGCGAGCATCGGGAAGTCCAGGTCGATGCCACGGCCGCTGATCAGCGGCGACGGGTAGGGTTTGAAGATGCCGAAGATCATGCAAGACCTCCCGCTGCCTGGGCGAACAGACGCCCTCGTTCCTCGAAGTTCTTGAACATGTCGAGGCTGGCGCATGCTGGCGACAGCAGCACGGCATCGCCGGCCTGGGCCAGCTCGGCACACTGCTGTACGGCATCGTCAAGGGTCTTGACCCGAACCAGTGGCACGGCATCGCCCAAGGCCTCGGCCAGGCGCTCGGCATCACGGCCAAGCAATACCACGGCGCGGCAGAAACGCTTGACCGGCTCGCGCAGCGCAGTGAATTCAGCACCTTTGCCGTCACCACCGGCGATCAGCACCAACTTGCCTTCGATATCAGCGCCCAGGCCTTCGATGGCGGCCAGGGCTGCACCGACGTTGGTGGCTTTGGAATCGTCGTACCAGTTCACGCCATTACGCTCGCGTACCCACTGGCAACGGTGGGCCAGGCCACCAAACTCGCGCAGGGCCTCGAGCATGGGCTCGAACGGCAGGCCGGCAGCATGCCCCAGGGCCAGCGCCGCCAGGGCGTTGCTCTGGTTGTGAGCACCGCGAACCTTCAGTTCACGCGCCGGCATCAGCGTCTGGAACTCGAACGCCAGGTATTTCTCACCGTCCACTTCACGCAGGCCAAACGCTTTGAAGTCGGGCGGGTTGAGGCCGAAGGTCCAGCATGGACGGCCTTCCACCGGCAGCGGCCGGCTCAGGGCGTCCTGGCGGTTGACCACCACCTGGCGGGCACCGCGGAAAATCCGGTGCTTGGCCAGGTGGTAGGCCGGAAGGCCGCTATAGCGGTCCATGTGGTCTTCGCTGATGTTCAGAACGGTCGCCACTTCGGCGTTGAGCTGATCAGTGGTTTCCAGCTGGAAGCTGGAAAGCTCCAGCACGTACAGCTCGATGTCATCGGCCAGCAGGTCGAGCGCCGGGGTACCGAGGTTACCGCCCACGGCCACGCGTTTGCCGGCCTTGACGGCCATTTCACCGACCAGCGTCGTGACGGTGCTCTTGGCGTTGGAACCACTGATGGCAACGATCGGCGCCTTGGCATGGCGAGCAAACAGCTCTATGTCGCCAGACAGCTTCACGCCACGCGCGGCCGCCTGCTGCAAGGCCGGCGTGGCCAAGGCCAGACCGGGGCTCACGTACAACTCGTTGGCGCGGCACAGGAAGTCCACGTCCAGTTCACCACAGCGCACTTCCACCTGCGGGTAATCACGGCGCAGGGTTTCCAGTTCCGGCGGTTGCTCGCGGGTATCGGCGACCGCAAAGGCAATGCCCCGGCTCGCCAGGAAGCGAACCAGGGACATGCCGCTCTTGCCGAGGCCGACAACGATGCGGAATTGGTCGGAAGCGATCAAAGACACGCTCATCTACCTCAGTTTCAGGGTTGCAAGGCCAATCAGTACCAGGATCACGGTGATGATCCAGAATCGGACGATCACCCGGGGCTCTGGCCAGCCCTTGAGTTCAAAGTGGTGATGAATCGGCGCCATGCGGAACACGCGCTTGCCGGTCAGCTTGAAGGAGGCGACCTGGATCACCACCGACAGGGTTTCCACCACGAAGATGCCGCCCATGATGAACAGCACGATTTCCTGGCGCACGATGACGGCGATGGTGCCCAGCGCGGCGCCCAACGCCAGCGCGCCGACGTCGCCCATGAACACTTGCGCCGGGTAAGTGTTGAACCACAGGAAACCCAGGCCGGCACCGATCAGCGCGCCGCAGAACACGATGAGCTCGCCCGAGCCCGGCACGTAGGGGATCAACAGGTACTCGGCGAACTTCACGTTACCCGACAGGTAGCAGAAGATGCCCAGCGCGCCGCCGACCATCACCGTCGGCATGATTGCCAGGCCGTCAAGGCCATCGGTGAGGTTGACCGCGTTGCTCGAACCGACAATGACGAAGTAGGTCAGTACGACGAAGCCGACGCCCAGCGGAATGGTGACATCCTTGATGAACGGCAGGATCAGCGTGGTCTCGACGCTGGTGGGCGCCGTCTTGTACAGGAACACCGCCGCCGCCAGGCCGAACACCGACTGCCAGAAGTACTTCCAGCGGCTCGGAAGGCCACGCGAGTTCTTTTCGATCACCTTGCGGTAGTCATCGACCCAGCCAATGGCACCGAACGCCAGGGTGACGATCAGCACAACCCATACATAGCGGTTGCTCAGGTCGGCCCACAGCAAGGTGCTGACGGCGATGGCCGACAGGATCAGCGCCCCACCCATGGTCGGGGTGCCGGACTTGGACAGGTGCGATTGCGGGCCGTCGTTACGCACGGCCTGGCCGATCTGGCGAATTTGCAGGGTACGGATCATCCAGGGGCCCAGCCACAGCGCCAGGGACAACGCGGTCAGTACACCAAGAATCCCGCGCAGGGACAGGTACTGAAAGACCGCGAAGCCTTTGTGGAACTGTTGCAGATACTCGGCCAACAGCAGCAGCATTAATGTTTCTCCCCGCTGGCACCGCACAATGCCGCCACGACGTTTTCCATCGCAGCGCTGCGCGAGCCCTTGATCAAGATAGTGGTGTCACTGGCATTCTCGGCGCTAACCGCATCGATCAGCTCAGCTTGAGTAGCGAAATGGCGGCCATTGGCGCCGAACGCCTTGACCGCATGTGTCATGTTGGAACCCACTGCGTACAGGGCGTCGACCTTGCCACGCGCGTAGTCACCCACCTGACGGTGGCCTTCTTCCGCCCATTGCCCCAATTCGCCGATATCCCCAAGCACCAGAACGGTGCGTCCGGAAAAGCCGGCGAGTATATCAATGGCTGCGCACATAGAGGTGGGATTTGCGTTGTAACTGTCGTCGATTACCCGTACCCCGTTCGGCGCGATCTGCGCCACGGTGCGCCCCTTGACCGGTTGCACCGCCGCCAGGCCGGCGGCGATGCCGCTCAGGCTCAGACCAACGGCATGTGCAGCGGCGGCGGCGGCCAGGGCGTTGCTGACGTTGTGTTCACCCAGCACATTGAGTTGCACGGCTACTGTTTCACCGGCGCCATGCAGGGTGAAGGACGGGCAGCCACGGGCATCGCGACCAATGTCTGAAGCGTGGAAATCGGCTTTCGGGTTGCTGCGTGCGAAACTGACGACCTTGTGCGCACCGGCACGCGCCTTCCAGATATCAAAGGCTTTGTCGTCCAGGTTGAGGATGGCAATACCGCCCTGGCCCAGGCCTTCGAGAATCTCGCCCTTGGCTTCGACGATCTTGTCCGGGCCGCCGAATTCACCAACGTGGGCAGTACCGGCGTTGTTGATGATGACCACCTGCGGTTGCGTCAGGCCTACGGTGTAGCGGATTTCGCCAATGCGCGAGGCGCCCAGCTCGATCACTGCCGCGCTGTGTTCCGGGGCGATCTCCAGCAGTGTCAGCGGTGCACCGAGGTCATTGTTCAAGTTGCCGCGGGTGGCGTGCACCAGGCCACGGGTACGCAGGATGCTGGCGAGCATTTCCTTGACCGTGGTCTTGCCGCTGGAACCGGTAATGGCCACCACCGGCTTGTCGAAAGCGGCGCGATTCAAAGCACCGAGCTGGCCAAGGGCCAGGCGGCAATCGGCCACCTGCAACTGCGGCAGGTCGACATCGGCTACTTCACGCTCGACCAGGGCGGCTACTGCGCCTTTGGCTTTCACATCTGCCAGGTAGTCATGGCCATCGAAACGCGGGCCGGCCAGGGCGACGAAAAGTTGCCCGGCGCTGACACTGCGGCTATCGATGCTGACGCCGGTGAACGTGGCGTCGTCACCGATGTGTTGACCCTTCAGTGCTGTGGTCAGCTGGCTGAGTGACAGCGGCTTAAGCATGTGGAGCCTCCCAGGCTGCAAGTGCCTTTTCGGCTTCGGTCAAATCGGAGAAATCATGGCGCTCGCCATTGATCTCCTGGTAATCCTCGTGCCCCTTGCCGGCCAGCACGATCACATCGTTGGCAGCAGCGGTGGCAATCAGGTGCGCGATGGCTTCGCCACGGCCGGCCACGAACTCGACGTCGTCAGGCCTGGTGAAACCGGGGCGGATATCATCGAAGATGCGCAACGGATCTTCAGTACGCGGGTTGTCGTCGGTGACCAGTACGCGGTCGGCCAGGCGCTCGGCCACTTCGGCCATCAGCGGGCGCTTGCCGCGATCACGGTCACCGCCGCAGCCGAACAGGCACAACAACTTGCCATGAGCGTGCGGGCGCAGGGCCTCGAGTACTTTTTCAAGTGCATCCGGTGTGTGCGCGTAGTCGACCACCACCAGCGGCTTGTCGCCGCCACCCAGGCGCTGCATGCGGCCTACCGGCCCCTGCAGTTGCGGCGTGACCTTGAGGATCTCGTCCAGCGCATAGTCCAGCGCCAGCAGGGTCGCCACAGCGGCAAGCATGTTGCTCAGGTTGAAGCGGCCCAGCAGCTGGCTGCGCAAGATACGCTCACCTTGGGCAGTGACGATCGTGGCGCGCACGCCATCGTCACTGAACACAGCTTCGCGGCAGAACAACGAGGCCTCTGGGCTTTCCAGGCTGTAGCTCAGCAGCCGGGTTTCGATATGGTCGACACTCGGGCGACGCGCGAAGTCGGCCGCCAGACGACGACCAAACCCGTCATCCAGGTTGACCACCTGGCAACGCAGGCTCGGCCAGGCGAACAGCTTGGCCTTGGCGGCCTCATAGGCTTGCATGCTGCCGTGATAGTCGAGGTGGTCGCGGGACAGGTTGGTCATCACCGCGATGTCGAATTCCAGTGCGGCAACCCGGCCTTGCTCCAGGGCATGGGAAGACACTTCCATGGCCACGGCCCTGGCGCCGCCTTTCTTGAGGTCGTTGAGGGTCGATTGCACGGCAATCGGGTCCGGCGTGGTCAGGCGGCCGCTCTGCAACTCGCCGTAGAAACCGGTACCCAGGGTGCCAATCAGGCCGCAGCGCTGGCCAAGCAGGTCGAGCGCCTGGGCGACCAGTTGGGTAACACTTGTCTTGCCGTTGGTGCCGGTCACGCCGACCAGATTCAACTGGCGGCTCGGTTCACCGTAGAAGCGCCCGGCGATATCTGACAGCTGAGCGATCAGGCCTTTGACCGGAATCAGGGGCACATCGGTCAGCGGCAGCACGTTGGCGCCCTGCTCTTCATAGGCCACGGCAGCAGCACCACGGGCCAGGGCATCGGCGATATGCTCGCGGCCATCGACCTTGGCACCCGGCACCGCCAGGAACAAGTCACCCGGGCGCACACTACGGCTGTCCAGGGTCAGCTCGCGAATCAACGGATCACGGCTGGCATGGGCGAAAAGTTTGCTTAATGGCATTGTCATCATCCACGCCCTCCCTTGGCGGCTGCTGCATTGACTTGTGATGGCACGGCTGGTGCTGGTGCAGGTGGCGGCAGGTTGTCTGGCGGCACGTTCATCAGGCGCAGGGTGCCGGACATGACGTTGCTGAATACGGGCGCCGAAACCAGGCCACCGAAGTAACCACCCTTTCTTGGCTCGTCGATGACCACGACGATGGCGTAGCGCGGGTCGCTCATTGGCCCGAAGCCGGCGAACAGCGAGCGGTAGGCGTTTTCGGTGTATCCCTTGGCACCCACGGTGGCCTTACGCGCGGTGCCGGACTTGCCGGCCACGTGATAGAACGGCACCTGGGCTCGGAAGACGCCACGCGGCGCTTCGATCACCTGCTGCAGCATGCCCTGAACGGTTTCGGCGACTTCCTTCGGAATGGCCTGCACGGCTTCCGGCGTCTTGTCGACCTTGATGATCGACAGCGGCACCATCTTGCCGTCGTTGGCCAGCGCCGCGTAGGCATGCACCAGCTGCAGGGCGGTCACCGATACGCCGTAGCCATAGGACAGGGTGGCGGTCTCGGCCTTGCGCCACTCACGGTGGTTGGGCAGGTTGCCGACACGTTCGCCCGGGAAGCCAAGGCCGGTGTACTGACCCAGGCCGACCTGGGACATGACCCGGTAGATGGCCTCGCCGCCGATGTCGAAGGCGATCTTGCTCATGCCAACGTTACTGGAGTTGATCAGGATGCCGGTCAAATCAAGAATCGGGCCCTCGCTGCGCGACACGTCCTTGATGGTGTAGCGGCCGATCTGCAGGCTGCCAGGGTACACCTCGACCTTGTCGGTCGGCTTCCAGCGGCCACTCTGCAGCGCCGCACTCATGGAGATCGGCTTGACCGTTGAGCCCGGCTCGAACACGTCGATGATCGCCCGGTTACGCATGGCCGCCGGGAACATGCTACGGCGGTTGTTGGGGTTGTAGGTCGGCTGGTTGACCATGGCCAGGACCTCACCGGTCTTGACGTCCATGATCACCAGGCTGCCGGCCTTGGCGTCCTGTTCGGCAATGGCGTTGCGCAACTCGCGGGTAGCCAGGTACTGCAGGCGCAGGTCTATCGACAACGCCAAGGTCTTCCCGGCCTTGGCGTTCTTGGTTACCTGAATGTCCTTGATCAGCCGACCGCGCCGGTCCTTGATCACCTGGCGCTTGCCGGGCACGCCGGCCAGCCACTCTTCATAGGCCAGCTCCACCCCTTCACGACCGTGGTCGTCGAGGTCGGTAAAGCCGACCATGTGCGCAGTCACATCACCGGCCGGATAGAAGCGGCGGAATTCTTCCAGTCCGTACACACCAGGCACTTTGAGGTCGAGCACGTGCTGGCCCTGCTCGGGGGTCAGCCCCCGGACCAGGTAGATGAACTCTTTGTTGGCCTGCTGGGTCAGGCGCTCGATCAACTGCTGCGGGTTTTGCCCCAGCGCAGCGGCCAATTGCGGCCAGCGCTCCTTGGAGGCCTGCATCTCTTTGGGGTTGGCCCACAACGTGGTGACCGGGGTACTCACGGCCAACGGCTCACCGTTGCGATCGGTGATCAAGCCGCGGTGCGCCGGGATGGGGATGTGACGCAGGCTGCGTGCATCGCCCTGGCCCTTGAGGAAGTCACGGTCAACCACCTGGAGGTCGATGATGCGCCAGCAAATGGCGCCGACCATGATCGCCAGCAAGCCGATCACTACGCGGAAGCGCCACGGGTAGAGTGCGCCTTCGAGCTTCATCATGGCGCCACCATCCGGACTTCGTCAGCTGACGGCACGCGCATCTTCAACTGCTCGGAGGCCAGGTTCTCGATGCGGCTGGCAGCGGTCCAGGTACTCTGCTCAAGAATCAGCCGACCCCATTCGGCCTGAGCCTTGTCGCGCTCGTTCAATTCACCGTACAGGGTGTTGAGCAGTTGACGGTTCCAGTGCGCACTGTAGGACACGGCAATGGCCGAAACCAACACGCCGACGAACAGCAAAAGCATCAGGAAGCTTCCGCCTGGCAAGGGTTTGGCAAGTAGCCTGCTCACCGCAGCTTCTCCGCCACGCGCATCACGGCGCTACGCGACCGCGGGTTGGCCTTGAGCTCGGCCTCGGAGGCGAACTGAGCCTTGCCGATCAGCTTGATTTTCGGCTCGAAGGCCTTGTGCTGAACCGGCAGGTTACGCGGCAGGTTGTCGGCCTCACCCTTCACCAGCTTTCGCATGAACAGCTTGACGATACGATCTTCCAGCGAGTGGAAACTGATGACCGCCAGGCGACCACCGACTTCGAGCGCATCGAGCGCAGCCTCAAGACCGGCCTCCAGGTCACCCAGCTCGTTGTTGACGTGAATGCGAAGGCCCTGGAAGGCACGGGTAGCCGGGTTCTTGCCCTTTTCCCATGCCGGGTTGGCCACTTTGAGCACCTCCGCCAGGTCGGCGGTACGGGTGAAGGGCTGCTTCTCACGGCGCTCGACCACTGCACGCGCCATTCGCCCGGCAAAGCGCTCTTCGCCGTACTCCTTGAAGACGCGGGCGATTTCTTCCACGGGCGCAGTGGCGATGAACTCAGCGGCACTGATGCCCTGGTCCGGGTTCATGCGCATGTCCAGCGGGCCATCATTGAGGAAGCTGAAGCCACGCTCCGGGTCATCCAGCTGCGGCGAGGACACGCCCAGGTCCAGCAACACACCACTGACCTTGCCGTGCAGGCCGCGTGCTGCCACTTCTGCACCCAGCTCGGCAAAACTGCGCTGCACAATGACAAAGCGGCCGTCTTCGGCCGCCAGCGCTTGCCCCGTGGCAATCGCTTGTGGATCTTTGTCGAAGCCCAAGAGCCGACCTTGCGGCCCGAGCTTGCTGAGTATCAGACGGCTGTGTCCGCCCCGGCCGAAAGTGCCGTCCAGATAGCAACCGTCGGCGCGCAGGGCCAATGCCTCGACAGCTTCGTCGAGCAGGACGGTAATGTGGTTGAAGCCGCTATCTATGGTCACAGGATCAGGTCACGCAATTCGTCGGGCATGGCGCCCGGTTGTTGAATAGCTGCAAGGTCAGCTGCCGAAACCGCGTTCCAGGCATCTTCATCCCACAGCTGGAATTTGTTCAGTTGCCCCACCAGCATCGCCTTCTTGTCGAGCTTGGCGTACTCACGCAGGCGGGGCGGCACCAGGAAACGCCCACTGCCATCGAGCTCCAGGTCAACCGCATTACCAATCAGCAAACGCTGGAGGCGGCGGTTTTCCTCACGCAACGATGGCAAGGCACGCAACTTGGCTTCTATCTGTTCCCACTCATCGAGGGGATAAACACACAAGCAGGGGTCTACGGCGTCAATGGTCACGATCAGTTGGCCATTGCAACGTGAGTCGAGCTCGTCACGGTACCGACTCGGCATGGCGAGACGGCCCTTGGCATCGAGGCTGACGGCGTTGGCTCCGCGGAACACGGCTGTGATTCCCCACAATGTTAGCTTTTTTGTGTCAGAAAACCCACTTCATCCCACTTTCTGCCACTTGCGCACACTATAGGAATCCGCCCGCAGCACCGTCAAGGCACGTTCATAAGGAAAAGCCTTACAGGACCGAGATTTAGCGCAACAAGGGAATGCGGAAGGACTGCCAGAGAGAAAAAAACACGAGAAAAATCAAACCCACGCAAGCGAATGGAGTTCGAAGTTAAAGTAATTTATTAAGAGTAAGATTTTTTCGGTATTACCAGAGAGGATCTGCTATCGATTCAAGCAGGGAAAGAAAGGTGGAGAGTCGATCTGTAAGCCGGGTTTTGTCGAGGACAGTCATTCCTCTACGACGGCCATCACTGGACGCCTCTAGCAACCTACCCGGTTCCGACGCGGGCCACGCCTGATGGAACCCTATTTGGTCTTGCTCCGAGTGGGGTTTACCTAGCCACGAACTGTTGCCAGCCGTGCGGTGCGCTCTTACCGCACCTTTTCACCCTTACCGGCACCGAAGTGCTTAGGCGGTTATTTTCTGTGGCACTTTCCGTAGGCTCACGCCTCCCAGGCGTTACCTGGCACTCCGCCCTGTGGAGCCCGGACTTTCCTCCCCCTGCTGCTCACACAACAAAAAGTTGCGGAACAAAAACAGGCAGCGACTGTCCGATCGACTCTCCGCCGCCAAGGTTACCGACACGCGGGCGCAAGAACAAGCGCTAACGGCATTTATATCAAACTGCCACTATTCGGCTTTCTGCTTTTCAAGGGCCAGTTGATACAACAGGTTCTTGCGCACCCCGGTAATTTCCGCTGCAAGCGCCGCCGCCCGCTTCAGTGGCAACTCAGCCAATAGCAGGTCGAGCACGCGCTGCGCTTCGGCACTGATGGCCTGCTCGCCCTCCGGCGCACTCCAGCCGCCGACCAACACCACGCATTCACCACGCTGCTGATTGCTGTCGCCGGCTACGAAGGCGCGCAACTCGGCCAGCGGCAAGCCCTTCAGGGTCTCGAAGGTCTTGGTCAGTTCGCGCGCCAGCAACGCCGGACGATCGCCACCAAATACCGCCTCCATGTCTTCAAGACATTCCAGGATTCGATGCGGGGCTTCGTAGAAGATCAACGTGCGCGGCTCTTCCCTCACCTGCTCCAGGCGCGCCCGGCGCCCTGCCTGCTTGGCCGGCAGGAAGCCTTCGAAGATGAAGCGATCCGACGGCAGACCTGCCGCCGAAAGCGCGGCGATCAAGGCACAGGCGCCCGGCACCGGCACCACGCTCACCCCCGCGGCCCGCGCCTGACGCACCAGGTGATAGCCCGGGTCGGAAATCAGAGGCGTGCCGGCATCGGAGACCAGCGCCACATTTTCACCCGCCAGCAGTTTGGAGAGGAAACGCCCGCCCTCGTCACGCTCGTTGTGCTCATGACAAGCGGCCAACGGCGTATCGATGCCAAAGTGTTGCAGCAGGCGGATCGAATGACGGGTGTCTTCGGCCGCGATCAGCGCCACGTCCGCCAGCACCTTCAGCGCCCGGGCGCTCATGTCGTCGAGGTTGCCGATGGGGGTTGCCACCACATACAGCGTCCCCACCGTGGATTTCGAAGCCCCTGCCACATCAGTCACTGCGCACACCTGTCATTCGGATCAAAGGCGCCATTGTAGCCCGAGCGCCTGCAACAGGGCGCAAAGAACTTCGCCGGCGATCAGGAACACGCCACCTATAGTGAAGGATCGACACAGCAACATCGCGCCCCGGCCAGTGCTTGGGTACAATTGCCGGCCAACTTGATCGAGTAACAGGACCTTTACATGATCGCTTGCCTGCGGCTGCTCACAGCCCTCTGCCTCGCCGCCCTGCTGGCAGCCTGCGCCAGC
This sequence comes from Pseudomonas sp. CGJS7, assembly GCF_036961695.1. Taxonomy (NCBI): domain Bacteria; kingdom Pseudomonadati; phylum Pseudomonadota; class Gammaproteobacteria; order Pseudomonadales; family Pseudomonadaceae; genus Pseudomonas; species Pseudomonas sp. CGJS7. The sequence goes on from NZ_JBAMDI010000115.1 coordinate 31,693, forward strand.
TCGCCCTCATCCAGCCTGGGCGAACTACCACGCACCCCGGACGCCAGCATCGAGCAACTGCTCGAAAAGGCCGCTTCCAGCAAGTCTGCGGAAGACGCCGCGCTGCTGCGCCTGAGCGCGGCCGACCTGGCCTACAAGCAGAAGGACTTCCCACGCGCCGCACGCATTCTCGAGCAGGTCCCGCTGGACACGCTCAAGCCGGCCCAGCAAGTGTTCGCCAGCACCCTCGCGGCCGAGCTGGCCATGAGCCGCAACCAGCCCAAGGCAGCGCTGACCGCCCTGGCCCACCCCAGCCTGCAGCGCCTCGCCGAACTGCCGGCAGACCTGCAAGCGCGCACCTACAGTGTGCACGCCGCCGCGCTCGAAGCCGATGGCCAGGCCCTGGCTGCTGCACAGCAGCGCATTCTGCTGGCCCCGCTGCTTGGCGGCCAGGCCGCCAGCACCAACAATGACGCCATCTGGGCCTTGGTCGCCTCGCTGCCTGCAGAGCAACTGCAGCAGCCAACCAACGATCAGACCCTGGCTGGCTGGACCAGCCTGGCCTTCGCCGTGAAAAGCGCCGGCACCCTGGAGCAGCAGCAAGCGGCCATCGAAGCCTGGGTCAAACAGCACCCGGACCACCCTGCCGCCCAGCAACTGCCGCTGGCCCTGACCAAGCTCAAGGAGCTGGCCAGCCAGCCGCTGACCAAGATCGCCCTGCTGCTGCCTCAGGAAGGCCCGCTGGCCGGTGTAGCCCGCGCCCTGCGCGATGGCTTCATGGCCGCCCACTTCCAGGCCCAGCAAAGCGGCCAGCCAGCGCCTGCGGTGCAGGTGTTCGACAGCTCACGCATCGGCTCGCTGGACGACTTCTATCGCCAGGCGCAAGCCGCCGGCGTGCAACTGGTCATCGGCCCGCTTGAAAAGCCATTGGTCAAACAACTGGCCGCCAAACCACAGCTGCCGATCACCACACTGGCCCTGAACTACGCCGACGCTGGCCAGAAGGCGCCGCCACAACTGTTCCAGTTCGGCCTGGCTGCCGAGGACGAAGCCCGCGAAGTGGCCCGCCGCGCCCGCGCCGATGGCATGGTCCGCGCCGTTGCCCTGGTGCCGAGCGGCGAATGGGGTGACCGTGTCCTGGCCGCCTTCCGCCAGGACTGGGAAGGCAATGGCGGAACCCTGCTCGCCGCCGAGCGCATCGCCCAGCCGGTCGCCCTGGCCCAGCAAATTGCCGACCTGTTCCAGCTGCGCCAGAGCGAAGGCCGCGCCAAGAGCCTGCAAAGCACGGTGGGCGGCAGCATCGCTGCACAACCGTCGCGCCGCCAGGACATCGACTTCATCTTCCTCGCCTCGACCCCACAACAGGCGCAACAGATCAAGCCGACCCTGAACTTCCAATACGCAGGTGATGTGCCGGTCTATGCCACCTCGAACCTGTACAGCGCCAGCGGTGACATCAACCAGTACAATGACATGAACGGCATCCGCTTCTGCGAAACACCGTGGCTGCTCGACACCAGCAACAGCCTGCGTCAACAGGTTGTACAGCAGTGGCCGCAAGCCGCTGGCAGCCTCGGCCGCCTGTATGCCATGGGCGTCGATGCCTACAGCCTGGCGCCGCGCCTGGGCCAACTGAAAGCGCTACCGGACAACCGCGTCCTTGGCCTTTCGGGCAGCCTGAGCATCAATGCCAACCAGCGCGTCGAACGCCAGCTGCCTTGGGCCGAGTTTAGCGGCGGCCAGGTCAAGCGCCTGCCTGACACCGTGCGTTGATGGCCGCAGCATCGCCTACCCGTGCCGGGCAAGCGGCAGAAACCCAAGCCCTTGAGTACCTTCAGGGGCAAGGGCTGCAGTTGCTGGCACGCAACTGGCGATGCAAAGGCGGTGAGCTTGATCTGGTCATGCTCGACGCCGATACAGTAGTATTCGTCGAAGTCCGCTACCGGTTGCACGCGGGCTTCGGAGGCGCTCTCGACAGTATCGACGGGCGCAAGCAGAAACGGTTGGTGCTTGCCGCCACCCTGTTCCTGCAGAAGGAGGCCCACTGGGGCAACTACCCCTGCCGCTTCGACGTGGTCGCCCTGCAGGGTAGCCACCATGCAGGCAGACCGCTTCAATGGCTGAAAAACGCCTTCGAATGCTGAACCCACTTTGTTTTTTTTGCTCTATGTATCGCGGGCTGGTCGTTGTTGCGCGTAGCAAAGGCCACCGCCCCATTTAAGGTCACCAGATGGACATGCAATCCCGAATTCGCCGGCTGTTCGAGGCCAGCATCGAAACCAAGCAACAGGCAATGGACATCCTGGCACCGCACATCGAGCAGGCCAGCCTGGTCATGGTCAATGCGCTGCTCAACGAGGGCAAGATGCTCGCCTGCGGCAACGGCGGCTCGGCCGGCGATGCCCAGCACTTTTCATCGGAGCTGCTCAACCGCTTCGAGCGCGAGCGCCCCAGCCTGCCAGCTATCGCGCTGACCACCGACAGCTCGACCCTGACCTCGATCGCCAACGACTACAGCTACAACGAAGTCTTTTCCAAGCAGATCCGCGCCCTGGGCCAGCCCGGTGACGTTCTGCTGGCGATCTCCACCAGCGGCAATTCGGCCAACGTGATCCAGGCAATCCAGGCCGCACATGACCGTGAAATGATTGTCGTAGCATTGACGGGTCGCGACGGCGGCGGCATGGCTTCGCTGCTGCTGCCCGAGGACGTCGAAATCCGCGTGCCTTCGACAGTTACCGCGCGTATCCAGGAAGTCCACCTGCTGGCGATCCACTGCCTGTGCGATCTGATCGACAGCCAACTGTTCGGGAGTGAAGAATGACCCCTATGCGCCTCGGCCTGATGGCCCTGACCCTGTGCCTGAGCGTCACTGGTTGCAGCTCGGTACTCACCTCTACCCGCAATTCGCCGATCGAGGACGATCGCGGCACGCGCACCATCGGTAGCAAGATCGACGACTCGCTGATCGAGACCAAGGCTGCCGTGAACATTTCCAAAGCCAACCCAGACCTGGACAAGGGCTCGCACATCGTTGTCAGCAGCTACAACGGCATCGTCCTGCTGGCCGGGCAGACCCCACGCGCCGACCTCAAGAGCCTCGCGGAGCAAACTGCCAGCCAGGTCCAACGGGTCAAGAAAGTACACAACGAGCTGCAAGTGATGCAGCCCTCCTCCATTCTGGCGCGCAACAACGACGCCTGGCTGACCACCAAGATCAAGACCCAGATGCTGACCGACAGCGCCGTGCCCAGCTCGCGCATCAAGGTGATTACTGAAAACGGCATCGTCTACCTGCTGGGTCTGGTCACCCGTCAAGAAGCCAACTCGGCCACTGCCGTGGTGCAGGGCGTGTCGGGCGTGCAGAAGATCGTCAAGCTGTTCGAGTACATCGATTGACTCAGTGATTGCCTGGACAGGCCAAACAAAAAAGGCGATCCATCCGGATCGCCTTTTTTGTTACTTGACCACTTTCAGGCTTGGCCGGCCAGTCGGACGCGGCGGCTGCCCTCCATCGTCTGGCGGGCCATCGTCATCCGGCTGCACATCATCGTCTTCCAGCTCGTCGCCATCCATCGAAGACGGCTCCAGCTCGAAGACCATACCCTGGCCATTTTCGCGGGCGTAGATACCCAGGATTGCACCAACCGGCACGAACAGCGAGTGAGCCACGCCACTGAAGCGGCCCTCGAAGCTGACTGCGTCATTGTCCATGTGCAGGCTACGCACGGCACTTGGGGAGATATTCAAGACGATCTGGCCATCACTGGCGAAACCATCCGGCACCTGAACTTTCGGGAATTCGGCATTGACCAGCATATGGGGCGTGCAATCGTTGTCGACGATCCACTCGTACAGTGCTCGAACCAGATAGGGGCGACTGGAGTTCATCAACGGCTCCTTAAAGCTTGCGCATTTCACGTTCTACGGAGGACAGGCTCGCCTGGAAAGGCTCGCGGGCGAACTGGCGCTCCATGTAATCCAGCAGCGGCTTGGCTTGCCGCGGCAATTCGATACCCAACACCGGCAAACGCCAGAGTATGGGCAATAGACAGCAATCGACCAGGCTTTGCTCATCACTCATGAAGCAGGCGAACTCGCTGAACAACGGCGAGACCCCGGTCAGGCTTTCGCGCAAGGCCTTGCGCGCTTCGGTTCGGGCAGCTTCACTGCTACGCGGGTCAAGCACGGTATCGGCCAAGGCACACCAGTCGCGCTGGATGCGGTGCATCAGCAGACGGCTGTTGCCACGCGCTACCGGGTATACCGGCATCAGCGGCGGGTGCGGGTAACGCTCCTCGAGGTATTCCATCACCACGGTCGATTCATACAACGCCAGGTCACGGTCGACCAAGGTCGGCACGCTGCCATAAGGGTTGACCTCGGCCAGCTTCGGCGGCAGGCGGGCGGGATCGACATCGATCAACTGCACGCTGACGCCCTTCTCGGCCAGAACCAGGCGCACCCGATGAGAATAGTGATCAGCGGGATCGGAATAGCAGGCTAACCTGTTGGTTGCGCCCATGTAGCGGCTCCTCGCACGG
>NZ_JBAMDI010000116.1:0-36165 GCF_036961695.1 Pseudomonas sp. CGJS7
TCCGCTGCCGCCGGTGGACACGCCGCTACGGCTGATCCTGCCGGAGCTGCAACGCCGCGCCGCCAGCGAACCCGCCGCGGCCTGCCGCCTGGCCGCGGAGATGGAGTACTGCGACGGCCTGCGCCTGCGCCTGGCCGGCGCCGAAAACAGTCTGGACAACTTCGAGCGCCAACTCGAACGCATGCCGCAGGACACCGAGCAGCAACGCGAGCAGCGCAAGCGCATGGCCGAGAGCTACCAGAACATGACCGACCGCTTGCTGAGCCAGTCCGAGCACTGCGCGCAGGTGCCGCCGATCGCAGCCGAACAGCGCGCCGCCTATTGGCGCCGCGCGGCGCTGGCCGGCCTGCCGGCGGCGATGCGCCATTACGCCAGCGGCAACGCCTTCCGCTATCAGGAACTGCTCGACAACCTGCCCGGACTGGCGACCTACCGCGGCGAAGCCGAATCGGTCGCCCGCACCGCCGCCCAACGCGGCGACGCGCGCATGCTGGCCTCGCTGGCCTATGCCTATTCGCCGCAACGCGATGGCATGCGCCGCAACTTCCTCGGCCAGGCGGTGCGGCCCGACCCGGTCGAATCGTTGGCGCTGTTCCTGCAACTGCGCGACTCATTGCCGCCGGCGGACGCGAACGAAGACCCCAAGGCCGCCGCGCCGATCGGCCCCGGCCCGCGCGGCATGCGCGGGCCCGGCCGCGCCGGCTTCAATCCGCGCGAAATGATCGACGCCCAGATCCGCGCCCTGACCCGCGATCTGTCGCCGGAGCAATCCAGCCAGGCGCGCGAGCGCGCGAGCGAACGCGCGCAGAGTTGGGCGCGCCCGATCGCGCCCGCGCAGCAACCGCCGGCCGGCGGTTCCGGCGCTCCGCCGAACGGGCCGCCGATGTTTCTGATGCAGGGCGGCTTCGTGCCCGACACGCAGCGCCAGGACTGCGAAGAAACCCGTTGAACCGGCGGTAGCGGCGGCGAGTCCGAACGCCTGCCGCTTTCGTCCTTGTGCGCGAGGCGGCCACGCGGCCGCCGCGCGCCGTTGCCGTTACTGCACCTGGCAGCTGAAGCTCAACGTCACCGACTCGCCGGCCGTCAACGTCCCCAGGGCCACGCCACTGTTCAATTCGCCGACCGTGACCGCGCCGCTCGGGCAACCCGCGCCGCCGGTGCAGGTCACCGGATTGGCCACGGCGCAATCCAGGCCGCTGACCGGCGTATCGCGAACCACCGCGCCGGTCACCGCGCTGCTACCGTGATTGGTCACCCGCAAGTGGTACGTCGTGTCCACGCCGCGGGTGACGCTATCGCCGATCTGATCGTGCGGTCCGGCCGTCGGCGTATTGGTCTTGGCGATCGACAGATTGGTCGACTGCCGGGTGTTGGTGAAGGTGCACACGATCGCGCTGTCGGCCGCGCCGATGGTCAACCCGTCGGACGGATCGGTATCGGCCGCGCCGGTGCAGGCCAGGGTCTGGTCGTAACGGCCGGCATTGGCCGAGGCCAAGGTTTCCGCCAGCGTCACCGTCGTACCGATCGAGACCTCGGTCGGCGTCGCATCGGTATCCAGTTCGTCGGCGCTGTCGGCGTTGGATTCGAAGGTGTCGATGGTCGCTCCGCCGCTGGCTACCGTCAGCGACGCATCGTCGTTGGCCGCCGCGCCGCGCCATTGCTTGCGCAGGGTCAGACTCTTGGTCGCCGGGGTGTTGGTGTAGGTGCACGTCGTCGCCGTCGTGCTCGCCGCCACCGTCAGCGTTTGCGGCAGCGTCGCCGAGGCCAGCGGCGTGCCGCCGGTACAGGCGATCGCCGCGTTGTAGTTGGCCGCCGTCGCACCGCCGCCGAAGGTTTCCACCGGCAAGGTCAGCTCGTCGCCGGCATACACCGTCACCGCCAAGGCGTTGGTGGTGTCGGTCGGTGCGGTCGAACTGAAGGTCGCGTTGTCGCTGCCGCCGGTGGTCGTCGCGCTGGCGGTGTGGTTATTGGTCGCGCCCGCGCCCCAGGTCTTGGCCAGATTGAACTGCTGCGCGATGCGGCTGTTGGTGTAGGTACACGTCACCGCCGTCGCCGGCATCGTGATGGTCCGCGACAGGCCCGTGCCGGTCACCGGCACCGTGGCGTTGTTCGCGTCCAGACAGGCCAGCGTCGTGGTGTAGTTGTTGCCGGTGCTGCCGGCCTTGAACGCTTCGGTCAGGGTCACCGTCGCGCCCACGCTGGCCGTCGCCGTCGCGTCGCTCGAGGCGCCGCCCACGACCGAACTGCCCGCGACCGCGCCGCTGCCACCGGTGATCGACAGGTCCACGCCGTCATTGGTCTTGCCGTTGGTCCAGGCCTTCTTCAACGTCACCTCCACCGGCTTACGGGTGTTGGTGATCGTACAAATCACATCCGCATCGGGCATGGTCAAGCTGCCCGACGTGCCCGTGCCCGTCGTTGCCGGGGTCGTGTCGCAACTCCAAGCGGTGGTGTAATGGGTCAGATCCGTCGCCGCGCTGCCCACCGCTTCGGAGAACGTCGCGGTCGCTCCGACGTTCACCGTCGCGCTCGCCGTGGCGCCGTCGCCCGCCGCGGTACCGGGGGTGCCGTTCGCGGTCATGATGAACGTGCCCACGTCGCTGGTCGGCGACAAGGCCTTGTTGACCGTCAGTGTGCGCGACTTGGTGTTGGTGAAGGTACACGCGATGTTGTTGCCCGCCGCGGTCGCCGCCGCGTCCAACGTGACCGTGCGCGTCGCCAGGTCCGGCGTCGCGATGCCCGTGCCCAGGCCGGTACACGCGATACTGGTCAGCGCGAAGCCCGCCGGCGGCGCATCCTCGGTGATCGTCGTTTGCACGCCCGAGGCCGTCAACGTCTGCTGCGTACCGGCCTCGCCGGTGCCTGCGGCCGTCGTGGTGATGCTGTGCGCGCTGACGCCGTTGCTGCCGCTGAAACCGAAGGTACCGGTACCGCCGTTGGACACCTTGGTCACCGTCACCGAAGCGCTTTGGTCGTTGTTGGTGATCTGACAGGTCACATCGTTGCCCGCCGTCAGCGTGATCGAGCCGGCGGCGATCGTATCGTCGCTCAGGGTGAAGGTGCCGCTGCCGGCGTTGCTGCAACTCCAGGTGCCTTCCGTATAACCGGCGATGTCGTTCTCGCGCAGTGTGTAGGTGCCCGGGTTCACGTTGAGCGCGGTGGCGGTATACACCGCGTTCTGCGCGGTGCCGGTGTTGGCGCCGAAGGTCAGCGTCCCGGCCGAGGTGGCCAGACCGAAGCTCGCCGCCGTCCCCGTGCCGCCGTTGTCGTTGGTGACGTTTTTGCGGATCGTCAGCAACGCGCCCTGATCGTCGTTGGTGATCTGGCAAGTCACATCGTTGCCCGCCGCCAGCGTGATCGAACCGGCGGCGATCGTGTCGTTATTCAGGGTGAAAGTGCCGCTGCCAGCGTTGCTGCAACTCCAGGTGCCTTCCGCATAACCGGCGATGTCGTTCTCGCGCAGCGTGTAGGTGTCCGGGTTCACGTTGAGCGCGGTGGCGGTATACACCGCGTTCTGCGCGGTGCCGCTGTTGGCGCCGAAGGTCAGCGTGCCGGCCGAGGTGACCAGACCGAAGCTCGCCGCCGTCCCCGTGCCGCCGTTGTCGTTGGTGACGTTCTTGCGGATCGTCAGCGATGCACCCTGGTCGTCGTTGGTGATCTCGCAGGTCAGGTTGTTGCCGGCCGCGATCGTGACCGAGCCGGCCGCGATGGTGTTGTCGTTCAAGGTGAAAGTGCCGGTGCCGGCGTTGCTGCAAGTCCAGGTGCCTTCGGTGTAGGCGGCGATGTCGTTCTCTCGCAGCGTGTAAGTGCCTGGATTCACATTGAGCGCGGTGGAGGTATACACCGCGTTCTGCGCGGTGCCGGTGTTGGCGCCGAAGGTCAGCGTGCCGGCCGAGGTGACCAGACCGAAGCTTGCCGCCGTGCCCGTGCCGCCGTTGTCGTTGGTGACGTTTTTGCGGATCGTCAGCGACGTGCCCTGGTCGTCGTTGGTGATCTCGCAAGTCACGTTGTTGCCCGCCGCCAGTGTGATCGAACCGGCCGAAATCGTATCGTTGCTCAGGGTGAAAGTACCGCTACCGGCGTTGCTGCAAGTCCAGGTGCCTTCGGTGTAACCGACGATGTCGTTCTCTCGCAGCGTGTAGGTGCCGGGGCTCACGTTGAGCGCGGTGGAGGTATACACCGCGTTCTGTGTGGTGCCGGTGTTGGCGCCGAAGGTCAGCGTGCCGGCCGTGGTGGCAAGACCGAAGCTTGCCGCCGTGCCCGTGCCGCCGTTGTCGTTGGTGACGTTCTTGCGGATCGTCAGCGACGCACCCTGGTCGTCGTTGGTGATCTGGCAGGTCACATCATTGCCCGCTGCCAGCGTGATCGAGCCGGCGGCGATCGTATCGTCGCTCAGGGTGAAGGTGCCGCTGCCGGCGTTGCTGCAACTCCAGGTGCCTTCGGTATAACCGGCGATGTCGTTCTCGCGCAGTGTGTAGGCTCCGGGGTTCACGTTGAGCACGGTAGCGGTATACACCGCATTCTGCGCCGTGCCGGTGTTGGCGCCGAAGGTCAGCGTGCCGGCCGTAGTGGCAAGACCGAAGCTCGCCGCCGTGCCCGTGCCGCCGTTGTCGTTGGTGACGTTCTTGCGGATCGTCAGCGACGCGCCCTGGTCGTTATTGGTGATCTGGCAGGTCACGTTGTTGCCCGCCGTCAGCGTGATCGAGCCGGCGGCAATCGTGCTGTTGGTCAAAGTGAAAGTGCCGGTACCGGCGTTGCTGCAAGTCCAGGTACCTTCCGCATAACCGGCGATGTCGTTCTCGCGCAGCGTGTAGCTGCCCGGATTCACGTTGAGCGCAGTGGCCGTGTACACCGCATTCTGCGCAGTGCCGGTGTTGGCGCCGAAGGTCAACGTACCGGCCGTGGTGGCAAGGCCGAAGCTCGCCGCCGTGCCCGTGCCGCCGTTGTCGTTGGTGACGTTCTTGCGGATCGTCAGCGACGCACCCTGGTCGTTGTTGGTGATTTGGCAGGTCAGGTTGTTGCCGGCCGCGATCGTGACCGAGCCGGCCGCGATCGTGTTGTTGTTCAAGGTAAAAGTGCCGGTGCCGGCGTTGCTGCAAGTCCAGGTGCCTTCGGTGTAACCGACGATGTCGTTCTCGCGCAGCGTGTAAGTGCCCGGGTTCACGTTGAGCGCAGTGGCCGTGTACACCGCGTTCTGCGCGGTGCCGGTGTTGGCGCCGAAGGTCAGCGCGCCGGCCGTGGTGGCAATACCGAAACTCGCTGCCGTACCCGTTCCGCCGTTGTCGTTGGTGACGTTCTTGCGGATCGTCAGCGTCGGCAACGTCTCATTGGTGAAGGTACAAACCGCATTGACGTTGGCCGTACCGCCCGGCAACGTGACCGTACCCGAAGTCCCGGTTCCGCTCGCGAGCGTGGCCGAGTTCACCGTGTTCACACACGTCCACGACGTTGCATATCGCCCCAGGTTGGTGCCGCTGCCCGTGGCCACGGCTTCGCTGATCGTATAGGTCGTGCCGCTGATCCCGAGCAGCGGCCCGCCCACTTCCGTATGCACCTGGTTCTGGACGCCGCTTTCGTTGCCGCTGGTGATGCCGTGGTTGCCGTTGCCGTCGATAATGCCGCCGCCGGTGATGGAGACGTCGATCTGATCGGTGGCGGCCGCGCGTCCCAACGAGAAATTCTTGCGAACGCTCAGCGACGGCGGCGTGCCGCAGCCGGCCATGTCGCCGACCAATGTCGCGGGCGTGAACGCCATCGACGAACCGATAAGACTGCCGTTGGTCGGGTTGAGCCTATACAGCCTGGAGACGAACGATGCGTCGAGAGCGCTGATGTACAGGCTGCCGTCGTCGCCAAAAGCCGCCGAATTGGTGTTCACGCCCGTGGGCGGCGAGCCGATCTGGATAAGCGGAACCGTGGTCGTCGACGCCGGAGACGCAGCGCCGGTGCCGTTGTCCGGGAGCGTGCTCAGGCGAGTGACCGTACCGAGAGAAACAACGTAGAGATTGCCGTTGCCGTCGAATGCGATATCGCCGTTGTCGGCGCCGTTGGGCAGCACGAACCGAGCGACGGGACCGTTGCTGAAGCCGCCGCTGCCGTGGTCGTACCAGGACAAGTACGCGGCGTCGCCGGTTACCAGTTGGACGAAATAGTATCTGCCGTTGATCGGATTCACCGCGCCCATCGGAATCGACCCGGCGGGGATGGTACCGGCGTTTATCGTATTTTGGGTTGGAACAACAACGTTGGCTTGCCCATTGGTCGAAATATTCTTGACCAACACGTAAAACCTCAGAGGGGCTGTGCCGCTGGGGACCGTGTTGGTGGCGAAAGCGCGCTGATTGACCGCGTCGATACCCAATGCGTTGACGCTTAAATTGGAGGCGATGGGGGCAAAACTGCGGCCTATGCTGGTCAACGCGCCGGTTGAGCGGTTGACTGTGTAAATGGGGGCGCTGGCTAGCGCGCTATTGGTGGGAATCGCGTAAATGTTGGCGCAACTCAACGCCTGCGCCATCGCCGAGGGAGCAAGCAACGAAACGCAAAGCGCGAGCATGGCGCGGGATGCCGCTGTATTGGCGCGGGGAACGATGGATCGCAATGCGCTGGCGGCCAGCGCGATGCGCCCGGACCGATCCGATTGCCTCGCCAGGCCCGTGCCGCGCGAATCGCCGCGCGCGACAAGGCCGGCCGACGCCGCTTGCCCGGTAGACCGCGACACCGGCGCGATGCGTCCGCGGGGGCGGCCTGGCAAGGCATCGCAAGCCATCGACAGCGCAGCCATGAAACGGGCGAGCGCGGACTGCCGAGCCGCAACCGCGGACCGGCGCTTCACCAGGCCCGTCGCGTCTGGGGCGCCAGCCAGCGGCCCTTCGCGTTCCGATCCTATGGCGGCAAACAGGCGATCGATAATCATGGGTTGAACTCTCCGGCAGCCTGCGATCGCTCGCACGCATTGGGCTCGGCAGGGTGGATCCGGGGCTGCACCGCGGACGAAGGCAATCGGCTGACGCTCATTGGGTCGTTCCCCTGAACAGCTGTTTTTGGCGATATCGGTTACTAATCGCGCTGAATGGGCAAAACAGGACACGCCCCGCCCACGCCGCTCATGACCTCGAGGCGCACTTCCGCCGCCCTCGGTCCGCCATCCGCCAGCTTCGCACCCAAAAGCCGCACATCGGAGCCGGCCGCCCCCCGGGCTTGCGGCCAGGCGCCGGCCTGCGGCTGGAGCGAGCGAATACAGCAACCCAGGCGAATGCCGGCGGTTTCGCGGCGAATTCATGGATTCCCACCGTCATAACGCAATATTCACATCCGCCGGCCCCTTGTTCATGCCGGTCATGGCCTGCGCCAAAAAACGGTAAACCCGTGTCCACGCCTGCTCGACCTCCGGCGTAAACGCCGGCCCCAGGCCCTGCCCCAGGGTCCACAGCAAGGCGCTGCCGACGGTGTCGAAGTGCCGCGGCTGCACGCCGTAGCCCGCGTGGCGCAAGCCCAACTCCTCGACCGTGGCCATCAACCGGTCCATCCGTCCCAGGCCTTGCACCACGATCGCGAGCATGCCGATCAGCTTGCGGCGCTGGGTGGCGGCGTCGGTACGGAACAGCCGGCGCAGTTCCGGGTCGAGTTCGAACAGGCGCTGGTAGAACAGCTGCGCCGCGGTATCGGCGATGGGTTCGACCTTGGCCCAACTGGCCTGGATCAGCGCGACTTCGGCCTCCATCAGCGATGCCGGAGCCGCCGCGACGACCGGCATGCTCGCCGTCGCCATCGGTTGCGCCGGCAGCGGCGCATCCGCGCTCTGCTCGCCTGCGCCCGGTTCTTGGCCGATCTGCTCCTGGGCGACTTGCGCGCACCCGTGTATGCCGCTGGCCGCCAACAGCTCGATCACCGCCTCCATCGCATCGGTCACCGCCACGGTCGCGGCGACCAGATTGAGGTCGACGTAGAAGTAGCCGCGATAACCGGTCCGGCCCTCGGCCAGCGTTTCCACCACCGCGACCTGCGGTTCGGGATGCGCGAGGATGCGGCCGTCGCGGGCCGCGGCGAGCATGCCCTGCACGATCAACCGCCGGGCCAGCGCGATCGGCACCTGCGCCGACAAGTCCAGGGTCAACTCCAACCGGCTCGGCGTGGTCGGCTCGGCATAGTTGACGATCATCGCCCGGGTCAGATTGCTGTTGGGCACCGAGACGATGTTGTTGGCGCGGGTCAGCAGGCGGGTGGAGCGCCAGTTGATGTCGATGACCTGGCCTTCGTACTCGCGCCCCTGGTACTCGGTGATGCTGACCCACTGCAACAGCTTGAACGGCCGCTCCAGGTTGAGAAAAATGCCGGCGAACGCGTCGAGGATCAGGCCCTGCAGGGCCAGGCCGAGCACCAGCGACAACACGCCCGAGGCGGCCCATACCGCCTCGACCGAATAGCCCCAGACGTAATGCAGGGCGAGGGTGAAACACAGCGCCGCGGTCACCAGCGGCACCAGGGTGCGGGTGATGCCGGGCACCGGGTAACCGGAGGTCTGGGCGATGCGCCGCCAGGCGAAGGTCGAAAGCAGCACCTGCAGCCACAGCGCCGGCGCCATCCACCACAGCAGGTTGGACAGATCCAGCATCGCCTCCATGCTCCGGCCGGAGACGTGCGCGGCAGCGGCCTGCAAGGCCATGCGATTGAGCTCGTAAGCCAGCACCGTCGCCGCGCTCAGACTCAGCAGCATGCGTCGCGTGTGCGCGCGTGGCCGGCGCAAGCCGAACCATGCCAAGCCGAGCGCGGCCAGACTGAGGGCGGCGATCCAAGGGTTGCCGCGTCCGAGCACGGCGGCGAGCGCGTCCTTCGGCGAAACCGCGCTGGCCGGCAGCGTGTACCGCGCCACCAATACCTGTTGGCCGAATCCGCGGCCGACGCGAAACGAATCGGCGAAGACGGCGGACGTCTCGCCGGTCACGAACGAACGCATCGGCAAGATCGAGCCGTCGGCCAGTTCCGTCTGCAGCGCCGATGCGGCGTCGGCGTCGGCCGACAGCGTCGCGGCGACACCCCGCAGCGCCACCAGCACATCGAGTTCGCGCTGCCCGCGCAGCAGATTGGCGTTGGCCTGACGGCCGACATAGAAATCGCCGGAAACCCGATACAGCCGATGAACCACGCCGTCGCGGTCTTTGCGCGCGACCGCCGGAACCACTTTGACGTGGGCAGCGGCGTTGAGCAGGACGATGTTGTCGGGCTGCACCTGCGCATCGCGCGCCGACACCCACAGCAGGAACGCCGCCGCGAAGGTGGGCTGGTGATCGTCCTTCTGGGTCAGCGAACGCATTTGCACGCCGACCGACACTTGCGGCGCGGACTCTGCCGAATGAGGCGCCGGCGCCGCGTGGACACGCGGCGAAAGCAGCGATGCCGCGAGCAGGAACGCGAAAATCGAATAGACGCGCACGGCGCCGGGAATGCGAGTCATGAATCCGCCATCGAACCCAGTGCGTCGACGGCATGACCCTGCGCGCACGGCCCGAGCCGATCTCGGGCGCGTCACTATGTTTGCGCGCTGCATCCGCGATCAATCGGACGCGTCCGAAATCGATGCCGCGGCCGCGCGACCGCGCCGACCGGCGGACAAAGAAAAAGCGGGCCGAAGCCCGCTTTTTCGTATTCAGCGATGAACCGCGCGGGGCTTACGCCGCCGGCACGCCCTCGCCTTCTTCCACGGCCTTGATCGACAGGCGGATACGGCCCTGCTTGTCGACTTCCAGCACCTTGACCTTGACCACGTCGCCTTCCTTGAGCTTGTCGCTGACCTTCTCGACGCGCTCGCTGGAGATCTGCGAGACGTGGACCAGACCGTCCTTGCCCGGCAGGATCGTCACGAACGCACCGAAGTCCATGATCTTGGCGACCTTGCCTTCGTAGATGCGGCCCGGCTCGACGTCGGAGACGATCTGGTCGATGCGCGCCTTGGCGGCCTGCGCGGCGGCGGCGTTGACCGAGGCGATGACGATGGTGCCGTCGTCCTGGATGTCGATCTGGGTGCCGGTTTCCTTGGTGATCGCCTGGATGGTCGAACCGCCCTTGCCGATCACTTCGCGGATCTTGTCCGGGTGGATCTTCATGGTCAGCAGACGCGGCGCGTACTCGGACAGCTCGGTGCGCGAGCTGGTGATGGCGTGAGCCATCTCGCCGAGGATGTGCAGGCGACCGGCCTTGGCCTGAGCCAGGGCCACCTTCATGATCTCTTCGGTGATGCCCTGGATCTTGATGTCCATCTGCAGCGCGGTGATGCCCGCCGAGGTGCCGGCCACCTTGAAGTCCATGTCGCCGAGGTGATCTTCATCGCCCAGGATGTCGGACAGGACGACGAAGTTGTCGCCTTCCTTGACCAGACCCATCGCGATGCCGGCGACCGGCGCCTTGATCGGCACGCCGGCATCCATCAGCGCCAGCGAGCTGCCGCAGACCGAAGCCATCGAGGACGAGCCGTTGGACTCGGTGATTTCCGAGACCACGCGGATGGTGTACGGGAATTCTTCCATCGTCGGCATCACCGCCAGCACGCCGCGCTTGGCCAGACGGCCGTGGCCGATCTCGCGACGCTTGGGCGCGCCGAAGCGGCCGCACTCGCCCACCGAGTAGGGGGGGAAGTTGTAATGGAACAGGAAGTGTTCTTTGTACTCGCCCGAGACGGCGTCGATGATCTGACCGTCGCGCGCGGTGCCCAGGGTGGCGACCACGATGGCCTGGGTCTCGCCGCGGGTGAACAGCGAGGAGCCGTGGGTACGCGGCAGCACGCTGACCTTCGAAGCGATCGGGCGCACGGTGTCGAGCGCACGGCCGTCGATGCGGACCTTGGTGCTGAGCACCGAGTTGCGCATGGTCTGGTATTCGAGTTCGCCGAATTCCTTCGACAGCTCGGCGGTGGCCCAGCCGTCGGCTTCGGCGCGGCCGACCAGCGACTGCATCACGTCTTTCTTGATCGCGCCGATGGCGTCGCGGCGCTGCAGCTTGTCGCGCACCTGGAACGCCTGCTCCAGCTGGGTGCCGACGGCCTGCTTGAGCGCGCCGATCAGCGCGTCGTTCTTGGCCGGAGCTTCCCACGAGGACGCCTTGGTGCCGGCTTCGACGACCAGCTCGTTGATGATGTTGATGACCTTCTGCATTTCGCGATGGCCGAACATCACCGCGCCGAGCATGACGTCCTCGGACAGCATCTTGGCTTCGGATTCGACCATCAGCACCGCGTTGGAGGTACCGGCGACGACCAGTTCCAACTCGGAGTCGGCCAGTTCGGTCGCGGTCGGGTTGAGCAGGTACTGGCCGTTCTTGTAACCGACCTTGGCCGCGCCGATCGGGCCCTGGAACGGGGTGCCGGCCAGCGCCATGGCGGCCGAAGCGCCGATCAGCGCCGGGATGTCGCCGTCGATTTCCGGATTCATCGACATCACGGTGGCGATGATCTGGACTTCGTTCTTGTAGTCTTCCGGGAACAGCGGACGTATCGGGCGGTCGATCAGACGCGAGATCAGGGTTTCCTTCTCGGTCGCGCGGCCCTCACGCTTGAAGAAGCCGCCCGGGATGCGGCCACCGGCGTAGAACTTCTCTTGATAATCCACGGTCAGGGGGAAGAAATCCTGACCCTCGCGCGCGCTCTTGGCGGCAACGGCGGTCACCAGCAATACGGTGTCTTCGAACTTGACGATCACGGCGCCGCCGGCTTGACGGGCGATTTCGCCGGTCTCCAGGGTCACCTGATGGTTGCCGTACTGGAAGGTCTTGGTAATTTTTGCCACGGTGGGTTCCTTCGGGATCTGATGCGTTCCGGTCGGGGCCCTTGCCCCGCTCCGGTCGGCCGCCGGCGCAGCGACCTGTGGTGGATGTGTCTCGCGCGCGGTCCGGCGCTGCGTCGCACGTGGCCTCGTGGGGCCGATCCAGTTCGACGGTCGCGGTTGCGTACCGGCGCTGGTGGCGCTGCTTCCTGCATCGCCTGCGGACTTTCGTGTCCGCCAAAACAAACCGCGGCGCATCGCTGCGCCGCGGTTGGGTGTCCGATTAGCGGCGCAGACCGAGCTTTTCGATCAGGGCCTTGTAGCGCTCGCCGTCTTTGCGCTTGAGGTAGTCGAGCAGGCTGCGACGGCGGTTGACCATCATCAGCAGGCCGCGGCGGCTGTGGTGATCCTGCTTGTGCTGCTTGAAGTGGCCGGTCAGCTGTTCGATGCGCGCGGTGAGCAGGGCAACCTGGACTTCCGGCGAACCGGTGTCGCTGGCGCCGCGCTTGTTGTCTTCAATGATCTTGCTGGTGTCGATCGACATGAGTATGTTCTCGGTAGATGCGGGGCCCGCAGAAGCGAATCGGTCGCGGATTACCGCGCCGACGCACCGCCTGGCCCGCCGCTTGCTTTAGGTAAGGACGCCTTGCAAACAGCCGCCGAACCGCAGGTTTGGGCGAAGTGCTTGAAAAGCGGGCGGAATTGTAACAGCCCGCG
This sequence comes from Pseudomonas sp. CGJS7, assembly GCF_036961695.1. Classification (NCBI taxonomy): domain Bacteria; kingdom Pseudomonadati; phylum Pseudomonadota; class Gammaproteobacteria; order Pseudomonadales; family Pseudomonadaceae; genus Pseudomonas; species Pseudomonas sp. CGJS7. The sequence goes on from NZ_JBAMDI010000116.1 coordinate 12,471, forward strand.
AAGACGATTGCGACCTTGGATCGGTACCGATCGATACCCGGTTCACAGCCCCGCCGGCACGTGAATTCGGCCGCGCGGCGCATTCAGACAGGCGCCGCGGCCACGCGGCGACGGCACTTTCAACCGCCCTGCGCGGCCCAGCGGAACAGGCGCTGCGGCTGCAGCCGGCCTTCGGCCTGACGCAGCCCCAGGCCCAGGCAGCGGCCGGCTTCGCCGTAGATCGCCACCAGTCCGGGCTCGCCGACGTCGCAGCCCACCGCCTGGCCGTGGCCCAGGCGCTGGGCGGAGGCCGCGTCCAGGCTGACCCGGTCGAAACCGGTCAGGCCGGCTTCGATCGGCAGAAGGTGTTGGTCCAGGGCGCGCTCGCCGCCCTGCTCGGCCAGCTCGCGCAGTTGCTCCAGGGTCACCATCGGCGGCTGCATGAACGGCTCGACCCACAGCCGCCGCAACACCGCCACGTGGGCGCCGCAGCCCAGGCTCTCGCCGAGGTCGCGGACCAGACTGCGCACGTAGGTGCCCGAGCCGCATTCGACTTGCAGTTCCAGGCGCGCGCCGTCGCGGCCGCTGAGGTCCAGCGAATGGACGACGACGTCGCGTTCGGGCGCTTCGATGGTCTCGCCGCGGCGGGCCTTGGCGTACAGCGGTTCGCCGCCCTGCTTGAGCGCGGAATAGATCGGCGCGCGCTGGCGGATCGCGCCGCGCAACGGCGCCAGCGCGGACTCGATGGTCGCGTCGTTGAGTTCGGGCACGGGGCGTTCGAGCAGCGGCGCGCCGTCGGCGTCGTCGCTGTCGGTGGTCAGCCCGAGCACGGCGGTGGTGGCGTAGGCCTTGCGCGCGCCGAGCAGCAGCCCGGCGATCTTGGTCGCCTCGCCGAAGCACAGCGGCAGCAAACCGGTCGCGAGCGGATCCAGGCTGCCGGTGTGGCCGCCTTTTTCGGCACGGAACAGATGGCGCGCCTGCTGCAGCGCCTGATTCGAGCTCAGGCCCTGCGGTTTGTCGAGCAGCAAGATGCCGTCGACGTTGCGCCAATTGCGTTTACGCGTCGTATTCAAGCAAGCCGTCCACCCCAGCCTGGGCGATTTGCGCATCCTGAGTCGATTGCATCCCGGACACGCCGATCGCACCGATCACCTCGCCGCCCCGCATCAGCGGCAGCCCACCGTCCAACGGCAACAGATTGTCCATGCCGAGCAAGCGCATGCCTAAACCGCCGGCAGCGACCGCGTCTTCGAACACCTTGGTCGGACGGCGGAACTTGACCGCTGTCTCGGCCTTGGCCTGCGCCACGGGAATGCTGCCATATTGCGCCTGATCGAGCTTGTGAAGCATCACCAGGTGGCCGCTGCTGTCGACGATGGCGATGACCATCGGCCACGCCTGGGCTTCGGCCGCAGCCTGCGCGGCGCGCATGACCCGGCCGGCGTCGGCGAAGGAAATCGGAGAACCGTAACGCGGAGGTAGCGCGGACATGGGCGGGCTCCTGGGAAGGGGTGCTGCGGAGGGGGATGGGCTGGGTGAGCCGACCGTGCGAACGCTAGGTCTACAGGCGGCGGCTGAGACGTGTCGATGCCGAAGCGGCGCCGCGGCCGGGATCGAATCGGGGCCTGGATCGGCACGTCGAATCTGGAACGCGCTGCGTGCGAGTCCGGCCAGTCGGTCAACCGGCGGAAATCGCCGAACCTCAATAAGAGTCGAACCCCGATGCGGACCCGCCTTTGCCGGCCCAGGCCGCACCCGGGCCGGGGCGCAAACGAAGCGTCGAAGCCAAGCGCGAAAACCAAGCCGGTCCGGCATCCCGCGCCCAGCCGGATCGGCCGGTCTAACGAGCGCCGGCGCCGCCGGTCACTCCGGCTTGTCGCCGCCCTCGCCTTCGTCCGCGTCTTTTTGCAGATCCGGGTGATCGCGCAGCAGGTTGTCGATGCTCTCGCCGCGGTCGACCGAGTCGTCGTAATGGAAGTGCAGCTCCGGCACATGCCGCAGCTTCATCGCCTTGCCGAGCTGATAGCGCAGGTTCGGCGCCAGTTCCTTGAGGTCCTTGACCGCTTCGAGCGAACGCTCGGGCTGCAGCGCGGTGACGAAGACCTTGGCATGGGCCAGGTCGCGCGAGATTTCCACGTCGGACACGCTGACCGACGGCAGGCCGTGTTCGCGCACGGCTTCGTGCACGATCGTGCCCAGCTCGCGACGCAGCTGAGCGGACACGCGATCGGTGCGATGGAAGGATTTCTTGCTTGGCATGTGATCCAAAAAACGCGAATAGAAAACAGGAATGAAAAACCGCCGCCAGAAAGGACTTGGGAGCCGGAGCCGCCGTCCAGGCGGATACCGACTCCCTTGCCTGTCCGCTCCCCGGTCCGGGAAGTCGGAGCGCCTGGATGGATCCGGAGCCGGAAACGCCCGGCTCCGGTCCCGGCCTTACAGCGTGCGCTGAACCTCGATGCGCTCGAAGCACTCGATCTGGTCGCCCGGCTTGACGTCGTTGTACGCCTTCACGCCAATGCCGCACTCGGTGCCGTTGCGCACTTCGTCGACGTTTTCCTTGAAGCGGCGCAGCGATTCCAGCTCGCCTTCGAACACCACGGCGTTGTCGCGCAACACGCGGATCGGCTTGGAGCGCTTGACCACGCCCTCGACCACCATACAGCCGGCGACCGCACCGAACTTGGAGCTGCGGAACACGTCGCGGACTTCGGCGATGCCGATGATCTCTTCGCGGATTTCCACGCCGAGGATGCCCGAAGCCACCTGCTTCACCTGATCGATCACGTCATAGATGATCGAGAAGTAACGCAGGTCCACGCCGTTGCCTTCGATGATGCGGCGGGCCGAGGCGTCGGCGCGGACGTTGAAGCCGATCACCGTGGCCTTGGCGGTGGCCGCGGCGTTGGCGTCGGATTCGGTGATGCCGCCCACGCCGGAGCTGATCACGTTGATCCGGATCTGATCGTTGGACAGCGCGACCAGGGCCTGACGCAGCGCCTCGACCGAACCCTGCACGTCGGCCTTGATGACCAGGTTGAGGCTCAGCTGGCCCTCGCCCTTGCCCATCTGGGCCATGATGTCTTCCATGCGGTTGCCGGCGGCGGCGACCAGGCGCGATTCGCGGCGCTTGGCGTCGCGCTGCTGCGCCACGTCCTTGGCCAGACGTTCGTCCTCGACCACCACGAAATCGTCGCCCGCATCGGGCACGCCCGACAGACCGAGCACCTGCACCGGAATCGACGGGCCGGCGGAGTCGACCTGACGGCCGGTCTCGTCGAACAGCGCACGCACGCGGCCGTACTGCACGCCGCACACCAGGTAGTCGCCCTTCTTGAGCTGGCCCTGCTGCACCAGCACCGTCGCGACCGGGCCGCGGCCCTTGTCGAGCGAGGATTCGATCACCGTGCCGATGGCGCGACCGACCGGAACCGCGCGCAGTTCCAGCACTTCGGCCTGCAGCGAGATCGCGTCGAGCAGATCGTCGACGCCGTCGCCGGTCTTGGCCGACAGCTCCACCATCTGGGTGTCGCCGCCGAAATCTTCCGCGACCACTTCTTCGGCCAGCAGTTCGTTCTTGACCCGCAGCGGATCGGCGCCGGACTTGTCGATCTTGTTGATCGCCACGATCAGCGGCACGCCGGCCGCCTTGGCGTGTTGCACCGCCTCGCGGGTCTGCGGCATGACGCCGTCGTCGGCCGCCACCACCAGCACCACGATGTCGGTCAGCTTGGCGCCGCGCGCGCGCATCGAGGTGAAGGCCGAGTGGCCGGGCGTGTCGAGGAAGCTGATCACGCCGCGAGCGGTTTCGACGTGGTACGCGCCGATGTGCTGGGTGATGCCGCCGGCTTCGCCGGAAGCGACCTTGGTGCGGCGGATGTAATCCAGCAGCGAGGTCTTGCCGTGATCGACGTGGCCCATGATGGTGACCACCGGCGGACGCGGGGTCTTGTCGCCCTGCACTTCCTCGGCGTGCGCCAGCAGCGCGTCTTCGGCGGCGTTGGCGTTGGTGCGGACCACGGTGTGGCCGAGTTCTTCGGTCACCAGCGCGGCGGTGTCGTAGTCGATGCTCTGGTTGATGGTCGCCATGACGCCCATCTTGAACAGCGCCTTGACCACGTCGCCGCCCTTGAGCGCGAGCCGGGAGGCCAGATCGGCGACGGTGACGGTGTCGCCGATGGCGACCTCGCGCACGATCGGAGCGGTCGGACGCGAGAAGCCGTGCTGGCCGCCGCCGGAACGCACCTGCTCGTTGGAGCGGCGCTGCTGCGGACGGTTGTTGCCCTTGCCGCGCGAATTGTTGCTGCGGCGGGCGCGGTCGGACGCGGACAGATGCAACTGGCCGGCGAAGCGGTTGGCCGCATCGTCGTCCTCCACGCCGGCGACCATCGCGTGCGAGCCGCGGGTCTTGTGCTTCGGCGCGGTGTTCTGGTCCTGGCGCGCAGGCGCAGGCGCGGCCGGCTTGGGATGGCCGTGGCCGTGCGTGGTCGGCGGCTTGCGCACCGGGGCGGCGCCGCCGGCGTCGTCTTCGCTGGGCGCGCTGGCGCTGGCGTCGGCGAGCTTTTCTTTCTGCTCTTCCTCGGCCTTGGCGCGCGCGGCTTCCTCGGCGGCCAGACGCGAGGCGTTGAGGGCGTCGGCGCGGCGCTTGTCGTCGGCGGCCAGACGCTCCTGCTCGGCGAGGTTGCGCTGCTTGGACTCTTCGAGCTTGCGCAGGATTTCCGCGCGCTCGTCGTCCGGCGAAACCGAGCCTGCCGATTCGTTCGGACGAACCAGGGTCACCTTCTTGCGCACGACCACGTCCACGGTGGTCTTGTGCTTGCCGCCGCCGACAGTGATTTCCTGCTTGCGGCTGCGGTTGAGGGTGATCTTCTTCGCCGCCTCGTCGGTTTCGGCCGGTTGATCGGCCTTGCCGTGCGAACGCTTGAGGAAGCCGAGCAGCTTGACTTTTTCGATACTGGTCACGACCTGGTCGGGGCCGCTGAACTTCATGCCGGCCTCGGCCAGCTGTTCCAGCAACTTCTCGACCGGCGTGTTCACCAGTTCGGCCAGCTTGCGGATGGTGGTTTGCTGCGACATTCGGTTTTCCGTGTCCTCTTGGCGCGGGACGCATCCCGCGCGTGATGGCGCCATTCTAGCTCCGCGCGCGCCCCTGCACCGGCTCGCGCAAGCCATCTCGGCCTGCCCGCGGATCGGGCCGATGCCCGATCCTGCGAATCCGGGGCCGGCCTGGGGCCGATTCCCGGTTTGCCGCAAGACGCCTCGCCGGGCCTCTTGCGACGCGTGTCACCTCATTCGAACCAGTGCTTGCGCGCTTCCATGATCAGGGCGGCGGCACGTTCCTCGTCCACGCCTTCGATATCGGTCAACTCGTCGGTGGCCAGATCGGCCAGGTCGTCCCGGGTGACCACGCCGCGCGCCGCCAGGGTGAAGGCCAGGCCTTCGTCCATGCCTTCCAGCGACAGCAGATCGGCGGCCGGCTGGTGCTCGTCGAGCTCTTCCTCGGCGGCCAGCGCCTCGTTGAGCAGGGCGTCGCGGGCGCGGGCGCGCAGTTCCTCGACGATGTCCTCGTCGAAGCCCTCCACCGCCAGCAGCTCGCCGACCGGCACGTAGGCGATTTCCTCGACCGTGCTGAAGCCTTCCGAGACCAGGATGCCGGCGATTTCCTCGTCGACTTCCAGCTTGTCCTGGAACAGCTGGCGGGCGGTGGTCTGCTCGGCCTCGGACTTGGCGGTGACCTGATCCTGGGTCATCACGTTGAGCTGCCAGCCCGACAGGCGGCTGGCCAGACGCACGTTCTGGCCGCCCTTGCCGATCGCCTGAGCCAGACGGTCTTCGGCCACGGCCAGATCCATCGAGTGCTTTTCTTCATCGACGATGATCGACTGCACTTCCGCCGGCGCCATCGCGTTGATGACGAACTGGGCCGGGTTGTCCGACCACAGCACGATGTCGACGCGCTCGCCGTTGAGTTCGTTCGACACCGCCTGCACGCGCGAACCGCGCATGCCGATGCAGGCGCCGATCGGATCGGTGCGGTTGTCGTGCGCGAGCACGGCGATCTTGGCGCGGTCGCCCGGATCGCGCGCGCAGGCCTTGATCGAAACCAGGCCCTGGCCGACTTCCGGCACTTCCAGCTTGAACAGCTCCATCATGAACTCCGGCGCGGCGCGGCTGATGAACAGCTGCGGGCCGCGCGGCTCGGTGCGCACGTCGAACAGGTAACCGCGCACGCGGTCGCCGGCGCGCAGCACGTCGCGCGGAATGCCCTTGTCCTTGGGAATGATCGCCTCGGCATTGCCGCCCAGGTCGACGTAGATGTTGCCGCGCTCCACCCGCTTGACGATGCCGGTGACCAGTTCGCCGACGCGATCCTTCCACTGATCCACCACCTGCGCGCGCTCGGCTTCGCGCACGCGCTGCACGATCACCTGCTTGGCGGCCTGGGCGGCGATACGGCCGAAATCCGGGTTTTCGATCTGTTCTTCGATGTAGTCGCCGACTTCCACGCCCTCGACTTCGTCGACCGCGTCCATCAGGCGGATCTGCCGGTCCGGCGATTCCATGACCACGTCGTCGGCCACGACTTCCATGCGGCGGAAGGTTTCGTAGTTGCCGTCTTTCTGGTCGATCGACACGCGCACCAGCACGTCTTCGTCGTGGTAGCGCTTCTTCGCGGCGGACGCCAGCGCGGCCTCGATGGCCTCGAAGATGACCTCGCGCGGCACGCCCTTTTCGTTGGCTACCGCATCCACCACCAGCAACAGTTCCTTGCTCATCTCGTCACTCCGCACGGGTCGGCTCGCGCCGCCGGCTATTCGGGTTGGTAATTGGCGTCAGATTCAAATTACTTTTTCTTCGAAGCGCCCGGCTTCGAAGGCTTTTTCTTGGGTTTGGCCTTGCCGCTGGCCGGCTCGGCCTGACCGGGCTTGGTCGGCGCGAAACCCAGCGCGGCCCAGTCCGGCACGATCCGGCCCTTGTCGATATTGGCGAACGGCACCGCAAAGCGGCCTTCGTTGGGCGCGCCTTCGACCAGGAACACCACCTGCCCGGCTTCCACACCGAGGATCTCGCCCTGCAAACGGCGGCGGCCTTCGTGCGGCAGCTTCAGCGCGACCTTGGCGGTCTCGCCGGCGAAGCGGATGTAGTGCTCCAGGGTGAACAACGGGCGGTCGATGCCCGGCGAAGAGACTTCCAGCGTGTAGTTGCTGGCGATCGGATCTTCGACGTCGAGCTGGGCCGACACTTCGCGGCTCACCGCTTCGCAATCTTCGATGCTGACCGAGCGCGGCTGCTCGCCTTCCGGGGTCGCGTCGACCTCGGCGGCCGGCACGTCGATGTAGATGCGCAAGGTCGCGTTGCCGGCGGCCGGCAGATATTCGATGCCGAGCAATTCCACGCCCAGCGACTCTACCGTCGGGGCGAGCAATGCGGCGATTTGGGTTGCTTTGTCCGTCACGCGCCTGAACTCCTGAGGGTTGCGACTGGCATCGCCGATCTTCGGCGCGCCATGTTTCGACGTGTTTTCCGTTGCGCGGTCGAGGCTGCTGGAACCGTGGCCGCCGAAACCTTAGGCCGCCGCGCCGCGCCAAAACCGCCTGTTGCTGAAACCGTTCAGCCCCGCCGCGGCCCGCTTTCGCGAATCGCAAAAACAACAAGGGGCCCGTTGGGCCCCTTGTCCGTACAACTGGATTTCGGCGTGTCCGCGCGAGCAGAGCGCGATCACAAAGCCCGAGCCTTGACCAAAAAAGAAAGCCTCGTAAGAGGCCTCTCCTTCAGCCGAAGCTGGTAGCGGGGGCAGGATTTGAACCTGCGACCTTCGGGTTATGAGCCCGACGAGCTGCCAGACTGCTCCACCCCGCATCAGGCCGACCATGATAGCGGCCGGCGATACTTACTGCAAGCCTGTAATCAAATCTTCTTGATTACCGCTTACCGCTGCGAAAATTCTCGGTGTCCGCCGGGGAGTTCCCGTGGGAAACGTTGGCCGTTCGCAGGTGCGCAATCTTAGAGCGTGTTCAAAATATTTCAAGTCTTTTTCATGAACGCATGCGATTGGATTCGATCTGGTTCGCGAACGGCCGCTGTCGCAGGTTCAAATCCTGCCCCCGCTACCAGCTTCGGCGCACATCGCGTATCGACCGCTGTCCGCACGCGGTCGCGCCGGAGATGCCGCCTTGCAAGCGCCGCGGTCCATGCCGCCGCAAAAGAAATGGGCCGGCATAAGCCGGCCCATCGGTACTTCGCTTCGGCGAGGCAGGCTCAGGCCATGAAGGCGCGCTTGCACCACTCCATGATCGGGCTCCACACCAGGCCCAGCGCCAGCAGCGACAGCGCGTTGACCGCGAACACCAGCCGCAGCGGGCGGTCGTCGCTGATCGGCGGCATCTTGCCCTCGGGTTCGTCGAAGTACATCGCCTTGATCACGCGCAGGTAGTAGAACGCGCCGATCACCGCGAACACGATGCCGACGATCGCCAGCCACAGCATGTCGCCCTCGAGCGCGGCGCGCAGCACCGCCAGCTTGGCCCAGAAGCCCAGGAACGGCGGCAGACCGGCCAGCGATGCCATCACGCACAGGACCATGCCGGCCAGCCACGGGCTGCGTGCGTTCAGGCCCTTGTAGTCGTCGATCTTGTCGGCGTCGAAACCGCGCCCGGAGACCACGATGATCGCGGCGAAGGCCGCTGCGGTCATCAGCGAATAGCTGATGACGTAGAACATCGAGGCGGCGAAACCCTGCGCGCCGCCGCCGGCCATGCCCAGGAACAGGAAGCCGACGTGGGACACGGTGGAATACGCGAGCAGGCGCTTGAGGTTGGTCTGCACCAGCGCGCTGAGGTTGCCGATCGCCAGCGACATCACCGCAAGGCCGGCGAGCAGCAGCCGCCAATGGTTGTCCAGGCCGTTGGCGCCGACTTCCAGCAGACGGTAGGTCATGCCGAACGCGGCCAGCTTGGGCGCGGCACCGATGAACAAGGTGATCGGGGTCGGCGCGCCCTGATAGACGTCGGGCAGCCACATGTGGAACGGCGCCGCACCGAACTTGAAGGCGATGCCGGCGACCACGAACACCACGCCGGTGATCAGCATCAGCGACTTCGGACCGACCTGGGCGGCGGTGGCGATCTGATCGAGCATCAGGCTGCCGGTGGCGCCGTAGATCAGCGACAGGCCGTACAACAGCAGGCCCGAGGCCAGCGCGCCCAGCACGAAGTATTTGATCGCCGCTTCCGAGGCCAGCGGGCTGTCGCGGTCCACCGCGACCAGCGCGTAGGAACACAGGGCCAGCATTTCCAGGCCGACGTAGACCATGGTCAGGCTGCCGGCGGAGACCAGGAACATCATGCCGGCGATGGCGAACAGCATCAGCACGCCGACTTCGCCCTTGTACAGATTGCGCGCGCGCAAGTACGGCCAGGTGTAGATCAGCGACAGGATGCCGACCACGCCGATACCGAGCTTGAGCACGTCGGCGGCGGTGTCGCGCACGAACATGCCGCTGAGCACGACCCCGTGCCCGCCCACGTCGAAGGCGATCAGCGCCGTCGCCACCGCGACCACCACGATCGAGAACACGTGGGAGACGATGCGGTTGCGCTCCTCCACGAACAGATCGAGCATCAGCAGCGCGAACGCGCCGACGACGACCACCAGTTCGGGCAGCAGAGGCATGATGTCGGCGATGGATCTAACGGGCATGTTCATTGGTGAATCTCTTGGCGGCTTTTCGAGCCTTGCTCTAGGAGCGAGCGCAGAGCAGTGAGAAGTGAGCGGCATCGGCTCGTGCTTTTCTCACTTCTCACTTCTCGCTTCCACTCACTTCTGCGCGGGCAAAGCCCGTGCGCTTTACAACTTGCTGGCGACGATCTGACTGGCGAGGTTGGCGATCGCCGGTTCCATCAGGTCGGTCAGCGGCTTGGGCCACACGCCCAGCACCAGCACGCCGACCGCGAACACGCCCAGCACCAGCGCTTCGCGCGGGTTGATGTCTTCCATCTCGGCGACGTGGGCATTGCCCACCTCGCCCCAGATCACCCGCTTGACCAGCCACAAGGTGTAGCCCGCGCCGACGATCAGGGTGGTCGCGGCGCCCACGGCGACCAGCGGATGCTGCTGGAACGCGGCCAGGATCACCATGAACTCGCCGACGAAACCCGAGGTGCCCGGCAGGCCGGAGTTGGCCATCGCGAACAGCACCACGAACGCGGCGAACCAGGGCATGACGTTGGCGACGCCGCCGTAGTCTTTGATCATGCGGCTGTGCATGCGGTCGTAGAGCACGCCGACGCAGGTGAACATCGCGCCCGACACGAAGCCGTGGCTGATCATCTGCACCATCGCGCCCTGCAGGCCCAGACGCGCCGCGTCGGTGCCGTGGGCGTCGCCGTTGTGGACCAGGTAGAAGGCGATGAAGGTGCCCAGGGTGACGAAGCCCATGTGCGAGACCGACGAATACGCGATCAGCTTCTTCATGTCTTCCTGGACCAGCGCGACCAGGCCGACGTAGATGATCGCGATCAGGCTCAGCGCGATCACCAGCCAGGCGTACTCGTGGCCGGCGTCGGGCACGATCGGCAGGACGAAGCGCAGGAAACCGTAGCCGCCGATCTTCAGCATGATCGCGGCCAGGATCACCGAACCGGCGGTCGGCGCCTCCACGTGCGCGTCCGGCAACCAGGTGTGCACCGGGAACATCGGCACCTTGACCGCGAAGGCGATCAGGAAGCCGAAGAAGATCCACATCTGCTCGGTCGCGGTCAACGACAAGGTGTACATGTCGGCCAGCTGCCAGCTGCCGCCCTTCAGGTACAGGTAGATCAACCCGACCAGCATGAACACCGAGCCGAGGAAGGTGTACAGGAAGAACTTCACCGACGCGTACACGCGGCGCGGGCCGCCCCACACGCCGATGATGATGAACATCGGGATCAGCATGCCTTCGAAGAAGACATAGAACAGCATCGCGTCCAGCGCCGAGAACACGCCGACCATCAGGCCTTCGAGGATCAGGAACGCGGCGTAGTACTGGCTGACGCGCTTGTCGATCGAGGTCCAGGCGCTGATCAGCACCAGCATCGAGGTCAGCGTGGTCAGCGCGATCAGCGCCGCCGAGATGCCGTCGGCGCCGAGGTGGTAGCGGATGTCGTAGGCCGGAATCCAGGCGCGGTCTTCTACCAGCTGCATGCTCGCGCTGGTGAAGTCGGCGTGGGTGAACATCATCACGCTGCAGCCGAGGGTGATGATGGCCACCACCAAGGCGAACCAACGCGCGGCGTTGGCGCGTTCGTTGCCGAACGCCAGGGTGGCGAAACCGCCGAGGATCGGCAGCCAGATCAGAATGCTAAGCAAGGGCACGGGGCTCACGTCGGGTGTCCTTGTCGAATTAGTGCCAGAACCGGATGACGACGGCGAGCAGAGCAATCAGGCCGATGATCATCGCGAAGGCGTAGTGGTAGAGGTAACCGGACTGGACCCGGCGGGTCAGGTTGGCGATGAAGCCGACCAGACCGGCGCTGCCGTTGACGATCGCGCCGTCGATGACACCGCTGTCGATCGCGCGCGAGGCCTTGCCGATCTTGACGCCGCCGCCGGCGAAGCCGTCGATCCACAGATTGTCCATGCCGTACTTGTTTTCCAGGATGCGGATCGGCAGCGCGAACAGCTTGGCGGCCTTGGCCGGCAGCTCCGGCTTCCACAGGTACATGACCGTGGCCAGGGCGAAGCCCGAGAACGCCAGCCAGAACGCCGGCGCCTGGAAACCGTGCAGGGCGAACGCGACCGGACCGTGCCAGGCTTCCTTGGCCAACTCGGCGACGGTGTCGCGCTCGGGCAACAGATCGATGGCGCCGAGGAAGTACGGCAACTGCTTGATGTGACCGCTCCAGTCGGTACCGAACAGCATCGGACCGGCGGTGAAGAAGCCGATCAGCACCGACGGAATCGCCAGCAGCATCAGCGGCACGGTCACCACCCACGGCGATTCGTGCGGCTCGTGCGGACCGTGGTGGCCATGGTCGTCGTGCGCGTGATCGTCGTGCTTGTGGCCGTGATCGTCATGGGCGTGCGCCGCATGATCGTCGTGGCCATGACCGTGGTCGGCGTGGGCGTCGCGGAAGCGTTCCTTGCCGTGGAAGGTCATGTACAGCAGGCGGAAGCTGTAGAACGAGGTCACGAACGCGCCCAGCAGCACCGCCCAGTAGGCGTACTGCGCGACCCAGGTCGCGTGCTCGCCGTGGGCGACGTGCGCGGCCGCTTCGATGATGGTGTCCTTGGAATAGAAACCGGCGAAGAACGGCGTGCCCACCAGCGCCAGCGTGCCGAGCAGGCTGGTCCAGTACGTGATCGGCATGTACTTGCGCAGGCCGCCCATCTTGCGCATGTCCTGCTCGTGGTGCATGCCGATGATCACCGAGCCCGCGGCCAGGAACAGCAGCGCCTTGAAGAAGGCGTGGGTCATCAGGTGATACACCGCCGCCGAGTACGCCGACACGCCGAGCGCGACGGTCATGTAGCCCAGCTGCGACAGGGTCGAGTACGCGACCACGCGCTTGATGTCGTTCTGGACGATGCCGATCAGGCCGGTCCAGAACGCGGTGGTGGCGCCGATGAACAGCACGAAGTTGAGCGCGGTCTGCGACAGCTCGAACAACGGCGACATGCGCGCGACCATGAAGATGCCGGCGGTCACCATCGTCGCGGCGTGGATCAGCGCCGAGATCGGGGTCGGGCCTTCCATCGAGTCCGGCAGCCACACGTGCAGCGGCACCTGCGCCGACTTGCCCATGGCGCCGATGAACAGACAGATGCAGATCACCGTCGGCAGCGACCACACGATCGGGTGCTCGCCGCCCCAGATCTGGATGGTGCGGTCGGCCAGGGTCGGCGCGTTGGCGAACACGGTGCCGTAATCGAGCGAACCCAGCGCCCACAGCACCGCGCAGATGCCGAGCAGGAAGCCGAAGTCGCCGACGCGGTTGACCAGGAAGGCCTTCATGTTGGCGAACACCGCGGTCGGCTTCTTGAACCAGAAACCGATCAGCAGGTACGACACCAGGCCCACCGCTTCCCAGCCGAAGAACAGCTGCAGGAAGTTGTTGCTCATCACCAGCATCAGCATGGAGAAGGTGAACAACGAGATGTAGCTGAAGAAGCGCTGGTAACCGTCGTCCTCGGCCATGTAGCCGATGGTGTAGACGTGGACCAGCAGCGAGACGAAGGTGACCACCACCATCATCATCGCGGTCAGCTTGTCGACCATGAAGCCGATGTGGGCCTCGTAGCCGCCGATCTGGAACCAGGTGTAGACGTTTTCGTTGAACGGCGCGGCGCCCTGCCCCACCAGCTGCCACAGCACCATCATCGACATCACGCAGCTGGCGGCGACGCCCAGGATGGTGATGGTGTGCGCGCCGGCGCGGCCGACCCTGCGTCCGAACAGACCGGCGATAATCGCGCCGAGCAACGGCGCGAGCACGACGGCGAGCAGGATGGTCTTGGAAATTACGACGGGTTGCATGCCGGTCAGCCCTTCATCGTGTCGATTTCAGCGACGTTGATCGTGCGCCGGTTGCGGAACAGCGTGACCAGGATCGCAAGGCCGATGGCGGCCTCGGCGGCGGCGACGGTCAGGATGAAGAACACGAACACCTGACCGGCCGGATCGGCCAGCTGACGCGAGAACGCGACGAAGTTGATATTGACCGCGAGCAGCATCAGCTCGATCGACATCAACAGCACGATCACGTTCTTGCGATTGAGAAAGATGCCGGCGACGCTGATGCAGAACAGCACCGCGCCCAGCGCCAGATAGTGGCCCAGGGCCAGGCCCGACCCGAAGAATTCGCTCACGGCTTGGCCTCCTGCGCGGCGGGTTCGGCGGGCGCGGCTTCCGCCACCGGCGCCGGCTTCACCGCGTCCATCTTGATCATGCGGATGCGGTCGCTGGCGCGAACGCGCGCCTGCTCGCTGGGATTCTGGTGCTTGGCGCCCGGACGGCGACGCAGGGTCAGCATCACCGCCGCGATCACCGCCACGGTCAGGATCACCGCGGCGATCTCGAACGGCAGCAGGAAGTCGGTGAACAACGCCGTGGCCAGCCACTTGGTGTTGGAACCGCCCGAGGCGTCGGCGGTCAGCGGCGCGGCGATCGAGGCCTTGACCCCGATCAGGGTCAGCATCTCCACCAGCATCACCACCGCCACCAGCAGGCCGAACGGCAGATAGCGGACGTAGCCCTCGCGCAGCGGCGCGACGTCGATGTCGAGCATCATCACCACGAACAGGAACAACACCATCACCGCGCCGACGTAGACCAGGATCAGGGCCACGCCGAGGAACTCGGCGCCGGCGATGATCCAGACGCAGGCCACCGAGAAGAAGGTCAGCACCAGGCTGAGCGCGGCGTGGACCGGGTTCTTGACGCTGATCACGGCCACGGCCGAAAGCGTGGCCGCGGCTGCGAAGACGAAGAAGGCGATCTGGGCGAGATCCATATCAGTACTCAGCGGAAAGCGGCGTCGGCGGCGCGGCGCTCGGCGATCTCGGTTTCGAGACGGTCGCCGATCGCCAACAGCTGCGGCTTGGTGACGATGTTCTGTCCGCGCCGGTCGAAGTGGTATTCGTGGATGTGGGTTTCCACGATCGAGTCGACCGGGCAGGACTCTTCGCAGAAACCGCAGAAGATGCACTTGAACAGGTCGATGTCGTAGCGCGTGGTGCGGCGGGTGCCATCACTACGCTTTTCCGAGTCGATGGTGATCGCCAGCGCCGGGCACACCGCCTCGCACAGCTTGCAGGCGATGCAGCGCTCTTCGCCGTTGGGATAACGGCGCAGCGCGTGCACGCCGCGGAAGCGCGGCGATTGCGGGGTCTTCTCCATCGGGTACATCAGCGTGTACTTGGGCTTGAACAGGTACTTGAGGGTCAGCCCCAGGCCCTGCGCGAGCTCGATCAGGAGCAGGCTTTTGAAATAGGAAACGATGCGAGTCATGTCTAGTCGGCCTGTCCTTACGCGCCCGGCAGGAACACTTTGTAGTACGCCATCACGGCGACCACGCAGATCCAGGCGATGGTGAGCGGAATGAACACCTTCCAACCCAAGCGCATGATTTGGTCGTAGCGGTAACGCGGGAACGAGGCGCGGAACCAGATGAAGCAGCTGGCGAAGAAGAACACCTTGGCCAGCAACCACCACCAGCCGTCGACCGACAGGAAGGGAATGCCCAGGCCCTGGAACGGGCTCAGCCAGCCGCCGAGGAAGAAGATCGCGGTCAGGAAGCTGATCAGGATCATGTTGGCGTATTCGGCCAGGAAGAACAGCGCGAACGCCGAACCCGAATACTCGACCATGTGACCGGCGACGATTTCCGACTCGCCTTCCACCACGTCGAACGGCGCGCGGTTGGTTTCGGCCACGCCGGAGATGAAATACACCACGAACAGCGGCAGCATCGGCACCCAGAACCATTCCAGCGCGCCGGCGTTGCCGGACTGCGCCATCACGATCTCGGTCAGATTCAGGCTGCCGGCGCCGACCATCACGCCGACCATGGCGAAGCCCATGGCGATTTCGTACGACACCACTTGCGCCGCGGCGCGCATCGCGCCGAGGAAGGCGTACTTGGAGTTGGACGCCCAGCCGGCCAGGATGATGCCGTACACGCCCAGCGAGGTCATCGCCAGCAGGTACAGCAAACCGGCGTTGGCGTTGGACAGCACCGCCTTGGCGTCGAACGGCACCACCGCCCACGCCGCGAACGCCGGCGCCAGGGTCAGCAGCGGCGCGAGCTTGTACAGGAACGACTCGGCCTTGGTCGGCTGAATCACTTCCTTGAACAGCAGCTTGAACACGTCGGCGAAGGCCTGAAGGATGCCCATGCCGACGTACATCGGACCGCGGCGCACGTGCATCCAGCCGATCAGCTTGCGTTCCCAGACCACGTAGAACGCCACGGTGACGATCACCGGCATCGCGATCAGCAGGATCTTCAGCACGATCCACGCGACCGCGCCGGCCATGCCGAACGACAGGAAGAACTCGCGAACCGGGTCGACCACTTGGGTGAAGAACATTCCGTCCGCCATGGCTTAAGCCCTCCCCGCCTGCACGCGACCGGCACCGAGCGGCGCGGTGGCGCCATGCCCGCTTTCGATCCACACCGTGCCCGCCGCGACTTTGTCGCTGACCGCGACCGGCAGCGTCGCCGTGCCGGCGCCCGCGCTGAACTTGCCGACCGCGCCGTCGCTGAAGCCCAGCAACGCTGCGTCCTTCGAATTGAGCACCGCGCGCGGTTCCAGGTTGAGCGGATGCGATTGCAATGCCGGCGCGCGGCGCACGGTGGCGTCGCTGCGGTAGATCGCGGTGGAGACCGCGACTTCCAGGCCCTCGCCCGCCAGCGTCGGCGCGCGGCCGGCGGCCGGCGTCACGTTGCGCGGGGCGATGCTCTTGCGCAGGCCGTCGAAATCGGTGAACTCGAAACCCTTCGCGCCCAGTTCGCCGCCGAGCGCGCGCAGCACGCGCCAGCCGGCGCGGGCCTGGCCCGGCAACTTGCCGCCGGCAGTGGCCTGTTGGGCGGTGCCGTCGAGGTTGGTCAGGGTCGCGTCGATTTCCGGCAGCAAGCCGATCGGCAGGATCACGTCGGCGACGGCCTTGGTCGAACGGCAGGCGTAGTGACTGAACGCCACCACCTGGGCCGCGCCGAGCGCGCGCAAGGCGCTTTCGGTGTCGGCGAAATCCAGGCCCGGCTCGATCCCGTAAATGACGTAGGCGCCACGCGCTTCGCTGAGCATCGTGCGCGCATCGCGCGCCGACGGCAGCACGCCGTGCTGGGCCAGACCGACCGCGTTGGCGCCTTGCGGAATCCGGCACAGCCTGGCGCCGGTGGCGGCGGCGAAGGCCTTGGCGGCGGCGCGGATCGCGGCCGCGTACGGGCCGTTTTCGGCCAGCGCGCCGACGATCAGGGCGACGTGATTACCGGCCTTGGCGATGTCTACCAGCGCTTGATCGCCCAGCGCCGCAGCGATCTGCGACGGCGCGACGATGCGCTTGCCGGCGACATCGAAGGTGAAATCGAAATCGACCGGGTTCACCACGTGCACCTTGGCGCCGCGGGTGAAGGCCTTGCGCACGCGCTGATGCACCAGCGGCAGCTCGTGACGCAGGTTGCTGCCCACGATCACCACCACGTCGGCCTTGTCGATCTCGGCGACCGGCATGGCGAAGGTTTCGGCCACGGCCGCGTCGGACAGATCGTGCTGCGAGATGCGGTGATCGAGGTTGCCGGTGCCCGCGGCCTCGGCCAGACGCGCCAGCAGCGCGCCTTCTTCGTTGGACGTCGCCGGGTGCGCGAGCACGCCGAGGTTGTCGCCGCCGTTGTCGCGCAGGATCTGCGCGGCGCGGCTCAGCGCCTCTTCCCAGGACGCCTCGCGCCACTCGCCGCCGTCCCCGCTTCCACTGACACGGATCAGCGGACGCGCGGCGCGGTCTTCCGCGTACAGGCCCTGGTGCGAGTAACGGTCGCGGTCCGACAGCCAGCACTCGTTGACCGCTTCGTTATCGCGCGGCACGGTGCGCAGCACGTCGCCGCGGCGGGTGTGCAGGAACAGATTGCTGCCGAGCGCGTCGTGGTAACCCAGCGATTCGCGCGCGGTCAGTTCCCACGGACGCGCCTTGAACTGGAACACCTTATTGGTCAGCGCGCCGACCGGGCACACGTCGATGACGTTGCCGGACAGTTCGGTGGTCAACGGCTTGCCGTCGAAGGTGCCGATCTGCAGGTTCTCGCCGCGGTACATGCCGCCCAGTTCGTAGGTGCCGGCGATTTCGCCGGTGAACCGCACGCAGCGGGTGCACTGGATGCAGCGGGTCATCTCGGTGGCGACCAGCGGGCCGATGTCCTCGTCGGGCACCACGCGCTTGCGCTCGGCGAAACGGCTGACCGAACGGCCGTAACCCATCGACAGGTCTTGCAGCTCGCACTCGCCGCCCTGATCGCAGATCGGGCAGTCCAACGGGTGGTTGACCAGCAGGAACTCCATCACGTTGCGCTGCGACTTCAGCGACTTCTCGCTGCGCGTGATGACCTTCATGCCGTCCATCACCGGCGTGGCGCAGGCCGGCGCCGGCTTGGGCATCTTCTCGACTTCGACCAGGCACATGCGGCAGTTGGCCGCGATCGCCAGCTTGTCGTGATAGCAAAAACGCGGGATCGGAATGCCGGCCTTGTCGGCGGCCTGGATGATCATCGAACCCTTCGGCGCGGCCATCTCGACGCCGTCGATGAAGACGGTGACGTGGTCGGGCGGCAGGTTGGGATTTACCGGCTGCGCGCTCATGCCGCCACCTTCTTCTCGACCACGGTGCCGGCTGCCTGGTCGTCGACCAGGAACCGCTTATTGACGATCGCGTACTCGAACTCGTCCCAGAAGTGATGCAGGAAGCCCTGCACCGGCCACGCGGCGGCTTCGCCGAACGCGCAGATGGTGTGGCCTTCGATCTGGCCCGCGGCGGCGCGCAGCATCTGCAGATCTTCCAGGGTCGCCTGTTTTTCGGCGATGCGGGTCAGCATGCGGTACATCCAGCCGGTGCCTTCGCGGCACGGCGTGCACTGGCCGCAGCTTTCCTTGAAATAGAAGCGCGAGATGCGCTGACAGGCGCGCACCATGCAGGTGGTTTCGTCCATCACGATGACCGCGCCCGAGCCCAGGCCGGAACCGGCCTTCTGCAGCGAGTCGTAGTCCATCGTGCAGGCCATCATCTGCTCGGCCGGCAACACCTTCATCGACGACCCGCCGGGGATCACCGCCTTGAGCTTGTTGCCGTTGCGGATGCCGCCGGCCATCTGCAGCAGATCGGCGAACGGCGTGCCCAGACGGATTTCGAAGTTGCCCGGGTTGGCCACGTGGCCGGACACCGAGAAGATCTTCGGGCCGCCGTTGTTGGGCTTGCCCAGGTTCAGGAACCACTCCGCGCCGTTGCGCAGGATCGCCGGCACCGAGGCGTAGGTCTCGGTGTTGTTGATCGTGGTCGGCTTGCCGTACAGGCCGAAGTTGGCCGGGAACGGCGGCTTGTAGCGCGGCTGGCCCTTCTTGCCTTCCAGCGATTCCATCAGCGCGGTTTCTTCGCCGCAGATGTAGGCGCCGGCGCCGAGCGCGCCGTAGATGTCGATGTCCACGCCGCTGCCGAGCACGTTCTTGCCCAGCCAGCCGTTTTCGTAGGCTTCCTTCAGCGCCTGCTCGAAATGCTCGAACGGCTCGTGATGGAACTCGCCGCGCAGGTAGTTGTAAGCCACGGTCGAACCGGTAGCGTAGCAGGCGATGGCCATGCCCTCGACCACCGAATGCGGGTTGAAGCGCAGGATGTCGCGGTCCTTGGCCGTGCCCGGCTCGGATTCGTCCGAGTTGCACAGGATGTACTTCTGGGTGCCGCTGCCCTTGGGCATGAAGCTCCACTTCAGGCCGGTCGGGAAGCCCGCGCCGCCGCGGCCGCGCAGGCCGGAGGCCTTGACCGCGTTGATGATCTCGTCCTGCGGGGTCTTCTCGGTCAGGATCTTGCGCAGCGCGCTGTAGCCGCCGGTCTTCAAATAGTTTTCGTACGACCACGGAGTGTCGTAGTGCAGCGTCGTGTAGACGACCTGGTGCTCCTGCGGAGCCGGGCCGACCGGGCCGTAGCCCTTGGAATAATCGTGGTGACCGTGCGCCATCTCGCCCGCCCTCACTTCAAACCATCGAGAAGTTCGTCGACTTTCGTCGCGTCGAGCTTCTCGTGGTAATGACCGTTGACGACGACCACCGGCGCGCCGCAGCACGCGGCCAGGCATTCTTCTTCGCGCTTGAGGAAGACGCGCCCGTCGGCGGTGGATTGGCCGAGCTTGCAGCCCAGCTTCTTCTCGGCATGGGCGACCAATTGCTCGGCGCCGTTGAGCCAGCAGCTGATGTTGGTGCAGAAGGCGACGTTGTTGCGGCCGACCTTCTCGGTCTCGAACATCGAATAGAAGCTCGCCACCTCGTACGCCCACACCGGCGGCAGGCTCAGGTACTTGGCGACCGCGGCGATCAGTTCGTCGGTCAACCAACCGTCGTTCTGCTCCTGCGCGGCGTGCAAGCCCTGCAGCACCGCCGAACGCTTGCGGTCCGGCGGGAACTTGGTCAGCCAGTGGTCGATGTGCGCGCGCGTCTTGTCCGACAATGCCACCATCGGATCGACGTGCTGTGCGGCCTCGAAATTGCCTGTCGCCTTCATTCTTTCTTTCCTCTGCGACCGCACGCCCCTGGCGCACGATCTGGGACAACTTTTTGTGGTTCGACGCTTAGCGGTCGATCTCGCCGAACACGATGTCGTAGGTGCCGATCATCGCCACCACGTCGGCCAACATGTGGCCCTTGACGATTTCGTCCATCGACGAAAGGTGAGCGAAGCCCGGCGCGCGCAGCTTGCAGCGGAACGGCTTGTTGGCGCCGTCGGAGACCAGGTAGCAGCCGAATTCGCCCTTGGGCGCTTCGACCGCGGCATAGGTCTCGCCGGCCGGCACGCAATAGCCTTCCGAGAACAGCTTGAAGTGATGGATCAAGGCTTCCATGTCGTCCTTCATCTCCTCGCGCTTGGGCGGGGCGACCTTGAAGTTGTCGACGATCACGGGGCCGGGATTGGCGCGCAGCCACTTCACGCACTGCTTGATGATCCGGGTGGACTCGCGCATTTCCGCCACGCGCACCAGGTAACGGTCGTAGCAGTCGCCGTTGACGCCGACCGGAATGTCGAAATCGACTTCCGAGTACTTGGCGTAGGGCTGCTTCTTGCGCAGGTCCCAGGCGATGCCCGAGCCGCGGATCATCGGGCCGGTCATGCCCCAGGCCAGGGCCTGCTCGGGCGAGACCACGCCGACGCCGACGGTGCGCTGCTTCCAGATGCGGTTATCGGTCAGCAGGGTTTCGTATTCGTCCACGCGCTTGGGGAAGTCGTCGGCGAACGCGTCGAGGTAGTCGAGCATCGAGCCTTCGCGCCACTCGTTGAAGCGCTTGAGGCTGCCGCCCTTCTTCCACGGCGATTCCTTGTACTTCGGCATCCGGTCCGGCAGATCGCGGTAGACGCCGCCGGGACGGTAGTACGCCGCGTGCATGCGCGCGCCGGAGACCGCTTCGTAGCAGTCCATCAGCTCTTCGCGTTCGCGGAAGGCGTACAGGAACACCGCCATCGCGCCCAGGTCGAGCGCGTTGGAGCCGACCCACATCAGGTGGTTCAGGATGCGGGTGATTTCGTCGAACATGGTGCGGATGTACTGCGCGCGCTCGGGCGCCTCGATCCCCAGCAGGGTTTCGATCGCGCGCACGTAAGCGTGCTCGTTGCACATCATCGACACGTAGTCCAGGCGATCCATGTAACCGATCGACTGGTTGAACGGCTTGGACTCGGTGAGCTTCTCGGTACCGCGATGCAACAGGCCGATATGCGGATCGGCGCGCTGCACCACTTCGCCGTCCATCTCGAGAATCAGACGCAACACGCCGTGCGCGGCCGGATGCTGCGGGCCGAAGTTGAGCGTGTAGTTGCGGATCTCGGCGTTGTTCAGGCCGGAGGTATTGAGATTGATCAACGGCATTTCGCTGGCGGGGCTGCTCATCACTTCACCTCGCGCTGCGCGGCTTCGCCGACTGCGGTCTGGTAGCGCGCGTCGTCGCGGATCACGCGCGGCACGCCGACGCGGGGATCGATCGACACCGGCTCATAGACCACGCGGCGCTTGTCGGCGTCGTAACGCACTTCCACGTTGCCGATCAGCGGGAAATCCTTGCGGAACGGATGGCCGACGAAGCCGTAGTCGGTGAGGATCCGGCGCAGGTCCGGGTGGCCTTCGAACACGATGCCGTACAGGTCGAATGCTTCGCGCTCGAACCAATTAGTGCCGGGCCAAACGACGCTCAGCGAAGCGACCACAGGTAGGTCGTCGTTGTCTGCGAAGGTTTTGAGGCGCACGCGCTGGTTGTGCTGGCACGAGAGCAAATGCGCGACCGCGGCGAAGCGGCGCTCGGGCTTGGAGTCGGCGGCGCCGTTGGGCGATTCGCCCCAACGGAAACGGCCGGCGCTCTTGCCTTCCACGCCGCGCGAGAAGCCTTCCGAGGACACGTCGGTGTCCCATTCGTCGCTGCCGTAGCTGAGGTAGTCCACGCCGCTGACGTCGACGCACTGCTCGAAGCCGAATTCGTCGCGCAGCGCGAGCGCGGCGGCGAGCCATTCGGCCGGAGCGACTTCCAAAGTGATTTCGCCGCGCGGCTCGGCCACGATCACCGCGGCGCCGGCGAAGCGCTCGCTCAGGCGTTGGGCGAGCAGCGTATGGTCGGGAGCGAAGGCGCTCATTCGCGCACGCCCTGCTTGTGATCGCCGAAGTTGGTGCCGCGGCGGATCTTGCGCTGCAATTGCAGGATGCCGTAGACCAGCGCTTCGGCGGTCGGCGGGCAGCCGGGGACGTAGACGTCGACCGGAACCACGCGATCGCAGCCGCGCACCACCGCGTAGGAATAGTGGTAGTAGCCGCCGCCGTTGGCGCAGCTGCCCATCGAGATCACCCACTTCGGGTCGGGCATCTGGTCGTAGACCTTGCGCAACGCCGGGGCCATCTTGTTGACCAGGGTGCCGGCGACGATCATCACGTCGGACTGGCGCGGCGACGGGCGGAACACCACGCCGTAACGGTCCAGGTCCAGGCGCGAGGCGCCGGCGTGCATCATCTCGACCGCGCAGCAGGCCAGACCGAAGGTCATCGGCCACATCGAACCGGTCCGCGCCCAATTCCACAGCGTGTCCAGGTTGGTGGTGACGAAGCCCTGCTGCAGCAGCGGGTTCTCGCCTTCCGGGCGCAGGATGTCGTCGAGGCGGCCTTCCGGGATCGGGTTGTGCATCAGACCCGAGACGGTGTCGCCGACGGTTTGGATCACTCCCATTCGAGCGCTCCCTTCTTCCAGACGTAAACGAAGCCGAGCAGGAGCATGCTGGCGAAAATGCCCATTTCGATCAGGCCGACCACGCCGAGATCTCGGAACACGGTGGCCCAGGGCACGATGAAGATGATTTCCAGATCGAAAATGATGAACTGGATGGCGATCAGGTAGTAGCGCACGTCGAATTGCATGCGCGCGTCTTCGAAGGCTTCGAAGCCGCATTCGTAGGGAGACAGTTTCTCCGCGGTCGGGCGCTTGGGCCCGAGCACATTACCTACTACCAACAGGGCGACGCCGATACCACCGGCGACGATCAGGAACAACAGAGTCGGCAGGTATTCGGCCAGCACGCGGTGTTCTCTCGGCTACTTGTTCGGCTACATGGTCGCGCGTTACCGCGACCTTGGCTTGGCGCCCCCGTGGGCACCCAGTCGTTTGGACGCGCGGCGCGGCCCGCCGTGCGTGCCGCACCTGCGTACCGTGGTGCGAGTTGCGAATTGCTTTGGAGCTTGGGAGTGTTGCGTTGGAATGGATGTGGTGCCCAAAGGGGGACTCGAACCCCCACGACCTAAGTCGCTACCACCTCAAGGTAGTGCGTCTACCAATTCCGCCATCTGGGCACTGCTACCAACCACGCCTTCCTGGCTCGACCCCGCGACCGTGTCGCCGGGCCGATCGGTCATCGCTGACCGGCCCCGCGATCCTGACGGGGCTGAAACTCTATTTTAACCTGTTTATCTCAGCCGCCAGTAGCCGGCTGTTTTGCCGGAGCGGCCGGCTGGGC
>NZ_JBAMDI010000117.1:0-35900 GCF_036961695.1 Pseudomonas sp. CGJS7
TCTCGCCCATTCGGGCAACGCCATGACCGTGGTGCTGCTGGTGTTCGCCGCGGGCATCTTTGCCGGTATTTTCTCGGGTACCAAGATGGTCGATGCATTGGCCCAGACGCTGGTGGACTGGATCCCGGAAGCGTGGAGCCACTGGTTCCCGCTGGTGGTGGCGCTGACCAGCATGCCGCTGACCTTCGTGCTGTCCAACGATGCGTACTACTTCGGCGTTGTGCCGATCCTGGCCAATGCCGCGGCCGCGTACGGCATCGACCCTGTAGAGATCGCCCGCGCTTCGGTGCTGGGGCAGCCGGTGCACCTGATGAGCCCATTGGTAGCCTCGACCCTGCTGCTGGTGGGCATGGTCGACCGCGATATCGGTGATTTCCAGAAAGCCACCTTCAAGTGGGCCGTGCTCACCTCTCTGGTGATCACTGCGCTGGCACTGCTGACGGGCGCCTTGTCCTTCATGGTTTGAAGCACCCAGGGCGCCGCTCGGCGCCCCGCTGACTCACCCAAGAACAACAACAGAGTAACCATCATGTCCCGATTTCTTTTCCGTGGGGCCACTTGTGGCCTGCTGTGCGGCTGGCTGCCTGTGGCCGGTGCCGCCGGTTTCATCGAAGACAGCAAGCTCAAGCTGCAGTTGCGCAACGTGTACTTCAACGAGAATTTCCGTGACGAGCAGGGTATGAGCGCCCGCGCCGCCGCCACTGCCAAAAGCGAGCGGGTGGAATGGGCTCAAGGCTTTCTGCTCGATTACCAGTCCGGGTTCACCCAAGGCACCCTCGGCCTGGGTCTCGACGCCTTGGGCCTGGTCGGCTTCAAGCTCGACTCCGGCCGTGGGCGCAGCGGCACCGGGTTGCTGCCAGTGCATGACGATGGCCGCGCGGCCGACGAATTCGCCAGCGCCGGTATCACGGCCAAGGCCCGCCTGGGCAGCACCGTGGTCAAGCATGGCACCTTGCTGCCCAAGACGCCGGTACTGGTGTACAACGATGCACGCCTGCTGCCGCAGACTTACCAGGGAACCCAGCTGACCAGCACCGACATCGACAACCTCACCCTTACCGCCGGCCACCTGGATCGCTTCAAACAGCGCGACTCATCCGATAGCACCGGGTTGTACCTGGACGGGTATGGCGGCCCAGCGTCTGGCGACTTCAGCTTCGCCGGTGCTGACTACGCCGTCAGCAAGCAACTGCGCCTGAGTTATTTCCATGGCGAGCTCGAGCATTTCTACCGCCAGGACTTCGCCGGGCTGGTGCACGATCTGCCGCTGGGCGGCGGTGTGCTGACCACCGACCTGCGTTACTTCAAAAGCCGCGACAGCGGTACGGCGTATGGCGGTGGCATCGACAACGACATGTTCAGCGGCCAACTGTCGTACGCCCACTCCGGGCATACCGTCGGCGCAGGTTACCAGGTGCTCGACGGTGAAGCGGGGCTGCCGTATATCAGTGGGGCAACGGTCTATTCGTTCAGCAACGTCGGCATCGGCAAGTTCATCGAGGAAGAAGAGAAGACCTGGATGGCCAGCTATGCCTACAACTTCGCTGCCGCCGGGGTACCGGGGCTGACCTTCATGACGCGCTACCTGAGTGGCGACAATGGCCGTTCAGGTAGCGAGGGCATCAAAGAATGGGAGCGTGACGCCGAGATTGCCTACGTGGTGCAGGGCGGACCGCTGAAAGGGCTGGGCGTAAAGCTGCGAAACTACGTGTATCGATCAGATTTCGCCCGCGGCCGAGACAGCAATCGCCTTTACCTGACCTACGATATCGCCATCTGGTGATGGCGCAGGCCGGACAAGATATCCGGCCCTGAACCGCCTGAGGCGCCGTGGTTCAGCGGCGCAGCAGGCGAGAGACCACCAGTGTGACGGCGGCGGTGATGGCCAGTGCGGCGAAGGGCTTTTCCTTGACGAACGAGGACACCGTGTCCAGGGTGTCGCCGTAGGTCTTGGTCACCTGGCCTGCGGCCTGACGCGCATCGCCTTCGGCTTCCAGCGCCGGGTCTTCGACCAGGCGACCTACGGCGCTTTGCGCCTTGCCAGCCAGGTCCTCTGCTACACCTTCGATCTGTTCGCGTTTCATGATGGCTTAGTTCCTTCCTGTGAGCGGCTTTGGGTTAACAGCACAGGGTTAGGGCGGTGAATCGTCGCAATGGTTCAAAGCGACTGTTTGTCACCTGCAGGTCATGCGCGCCGGCAAAGGGTCGCACCTGGCATGAGCGCGCGAGGTTAGCGCGCCTTCTTTTCGAGGATCCGCGCCCCGGTCCCTTCCTTGCCCAGCACATCCTCGGGGTTGCGCAGCGGGCAGTCCTCCAGCGACAGGCAACCGCAGCCAATGCAGTTGTCGAGGCTGTCGCGCAGTGCTTCCAGTGTGCGAATGCGGGCATTCAGGTCTTCGCGCCAGGCCGTGGACATCTCGCTCCATTGTGCGGCCGTGAGCTTGCTGTTGGGGGCATAACGGCTGAAGGCCTGTTTGATTTCCTCAAGCGGAATTCCCGTGCGCTGGGCTACCTTGATGATCGCCAGGGTACGCAGCACCAGCGAGGGATAGCGGCGCTGGTTGCCTGCCGTGCGGACGCTGGCGATCAGCCCCTTGGTTTCGTAGAAGTGCAGCGCAGATACCGCCACGCCGCTGCGCTTGGCCACTTCACCCACTGTGAGCATCCGTGTGTTGTCCGCTGCCATGCCTGTTGACCTCAAGTAAAGTTGAGCTCTTATAGTCCTGCCCGATCTTCCCTGCAACCGCTTTCCCTGTTATCGGAGCTGTGCATGAACAAACGGACGTTACTGGCCTGGGCCGGCGCTGTTGCCGGTGCGCTGGCCGCTGCCTATGCGCTGGTTGGAAGCGGCTCGGCGCCGCCCGCTGCGGCGGTGTGGCCGGCGACCAAGGTGGCGCTTGCCACGGCCGAGCAGGTACAACTGGCGCGGCAGCGCTTTGCTTCGGGGGAGTTGGAGGCGGTCAACCAGGTGCAGGTGGCGGCCGAGATGGCAGGGCGTATTACCCGCATCGCCTTCGAATCGGGTCAGACAGTAGCAGCCGGGCAGTTGCTGGTGCAGCTCAACGACGCGCCCGAACAGGCCCTGCGCGTGCAGTTGCAGGCCAGGTTGCGTAACGCTGACGTGGTGCTGCAGCGCAGCCGCAAACTGCGCGCGATGAATGCCGTGTCGCAAGAGCTGCTGGACAACGCCGCCACTGCCGTGGACGTGGCCCGTGGTGAGCTGCAGCATGTCGAGGCGCTGATCGCGCAGAAGGCCATTCGCGCACCGTTTGCCGGCAAGCTCGGCATCCGCCGTGTGCATCAGGGCCAGTACCTGGCCGCTGGCGAGACCATCGTCAGCCTGGCCGACATCAGCCAGTTGCATGTGAACTTCGCCTTGGGCGAGCAGGCCGCCCCCGAAGTGCACGCCGGGCAAGTGCTGGCACTGACGGTGGACGCGGTGCGTGGGCAAGACTTCCAGGCCCGGGTGGTGGCGGTCGACCCGGTGGTCAGCAAAGCACGCCTTGTGCAGGTACAGGCGGCCTTGCCGAACCCGCAAGGGCAGTTGCAGCCGGGTATGTACGCCGGCGTGCGGCTGGATGCCGCGCAGCCGTCGACCGTGCTGGCCGTGCCGGAAACCGCGATCACCTACACCGCCTACGGGCAGACGGTGTTTGTCGCCACCCAGGACCCGCAGCATGGCACCCGGGTGAGCCGGGTGCAGGTAACTACCGGTGAGCGCTGGCAGGGGCGGGTGGAAATCACCTCCGGCCTGACGCCCGGTGACCGTGTGGTGGTTTCCGGCCAGCTGAAACTGAGTGATGGCATGCCGGTCGAGCCAGTGGCGCAGGACAGCCTGCAGGCCAGCCAGGGAGGGCGGCAGTCGTGAGGTTTACCGACGTCTTCGTGCGCCGCCCGGTGCTGGCGCTGGTGGTCAGCAGCCTGATCATCCTGATGGGGCTGTTTGCCATGGGCAAGTTGCCGATCCGCCAGTACCCGTTGCTGGAAAGCTCGACCATTACCATCAGCACCGAGTACCCCGGTGCCTCCGCCGAGTTGATGCAGGGTTTCGTGACGCAGCCGATCACCCAGGCGGTGTCGTCGGTCGAGGGCATCGACTACCTGTCCTCGTCGTCGCAGCAGGGGCGCAGCCTGATCACCTTGCGCATGGTGCTCAACCGCGATTCGACCCAGGCGCTGGCCGAAACCATGGCCAAGGTCAACCAGGTGCGCTATCGCCTGCCGGAAAAAGCCTACGACCCGGTGGTGGAGCTGTCGGCAGGCGACTCCACTGCCGTGGCCTATGTGGGGTTTGCCAGCGACAGCCTGTCGATACCGGAACTGAGCGATTACCTGTCGCGGGTGGTGGAACCGCAGTTCTCCGGTATCGACGGCGTGGCCAAGGTGCAGTCGTTCGGCGGGCAGCGCCTGGCCATGCGCCTGTGGCTGGACAGTGAACAGATGGCCGGGCGCGGGGTGACGGCGGCGGACGTGGCGCAGGCGGTACGTGCCAACAACTACCAGGCAACGCCGGGCCAGGTGCGCGGGCAGTACGTGCTGGCCGATATCCAGGTGGACACCGACCTGACCCGGGTCGAAGACTTCCGTGAGCTGATCATCCGCAACGATGGCACCGACCTGGTGCGCCTGCGCGATATCGGCACTGTCGAGCTGAGTGCGGCGGCCACGCAGACCAGCGCCACCATGGACGGCAAACCTGCCGTGCACCTGGGGCTGTTCCCTACGCCCAGCGGCAACCCTCTGGTGATCGTCGAGGGTATTCGCCAACTGCTGCCACAGATCCAGCAGACCTTGCCGCCTGGCGTGAACGTGGCGCTGGCCTATGAAACCGCACGCTTCATCGATGCGTCGATCCATGAAGTGCTGCGCACCTTGGTGGAGGCGATACTGATCGTGGTGTTGGTGATCTGGCTGTGCCTGGGTTCGCTGCGCAGCGTGCTGATCGCGGTGGTGGCCATTCCGCTGTCGATGCTGGGGGCCGCGGGCCTGATGTTGATGTTCGGTTTCAGCCTCAACCTGCTGACCTTGCTGGCGATGGTGCTGGCCATCGGCCTGGTGGTGGACGATGCCATTGTGGTGGTGGAAAACGTGCACCGGCATATCGAGGAGGGCAAGTCGCCGGTCGCGGCAGCATTGACCGGGGCGCGGGAAATTGCCGGGCCGGTGATCGCCATGACCCTGACCCTGGCGGCGGTGTATGCGCCCATTGGCTTGATGGGCGGACTGACCGGCACGCTGTTCCGTGAGTTTGCCTTGACCCTGGCGGGGGCGGTGATCGTGTCCGGCATTGTGGCGCTGACCTTGTCGCCGGTGATGAGCTCGCTGTTGCTGCAACCCGGTCGGCAGCATGGCGCAATGGCCGCTATCGCCGATCGGTTGTTTGGTACGCTGAGCGGGGCCTATGGACGGGTGCTGGCCTACACACTGGCACACCGCTGGATCAGTGGCGGCGTGGCGTTGCTGGTGTGTCTGAGCCTGCCCTGGCTGTACCTGCTGCCACAGCGCGAGCTGGCGCCGCCCGAGGACCAGGCGGCGGTGCTGACCGCCATCAAGTCGCCGCAGCATGCCAGCCTCGAATACGCAGAACGCTTTGCGCTGAAGCTCGACCAGGTGATGAAGTCCATTGCCGAAACCACCGACACCTGGATCATCAACGGCACCGACGGCCCGGCCGCCAGTTTCGGTGGCATCAACCTCAGCGCCTGGCAGGCGCGCGAGCGTTCCGCCGCACAGGTGCAGGCGCAGTTGCAGCAGGCCGTTGCGGATATCGAGGGCAGCAGCATCTTCGCCTTCCAGGTCGCGTCGCTGCCGGGCTCCAGCGGTGGCCTGCCGGTGCAGATGGTGCTGCGCAGCGCTCAGGATTACCCCGAGCTGTTCCAGACCATGGAAGTGCTCAAGCAACGCGCCCGCGACAGCGGCCTGTTCGCCGTGGTGGACAGCGACCTCGACTACAACAACCCGGTGGTCAAGGTACGCGTGGACCGGGCCAAGGCGGCGGGCCTGGGCATCAGCATGCAGGCCATTGGTGAGTCGCTGGGCGTACTGGTGGGCGAGCAGTATCTCAACCGCTTCGCCCTGTTCGGGCGTTCTTATGACGTGATCCCGCAGAGTATCCAGGACCAACGCCTGACGCCTGCGGCGCTGAGCCGCCAGTATGTGCGCGCCGAGGATGGCAGCCTGGTGCCGCTGGCCACGTTGGTGCGCCTGGATATCGAAGTGGCACCCAACCGCCTGTTGCAGTTCGATCAGCAGAACGCCAGTACCCTGCAGGCGATCCCGGCCCCGGGTGTATCGATGGGCAACGCCGTGGCATTTCTGGAACAGCTCACCGCCGAGCTGCCACCGGGCTTCAGTCACGACTGGCAATCGGAGTCGCGCCAGTATGTGCAGGAGGGCTTTGCCTTGATGTGGGCATTTCTCGCGGCCCTGGTGGTGATCTACCTGGTGCTGGCGGCGCAGTACGAAAGCCTGGTCGACCCCCTGATCATTCTGGTGACCGTGCCGCTGTCGATCTGCGGTGCGCTGCTGCCGCTGGCGCTGGGCTGGGCCACGCTGAACATCTACACGCAGATTGGCCTGGTGACGCTGATCGGCCTGATCAGCAAGCATGGCATCCTGATGGTGGCGTTCGCCAACGAGATTCAGGTGCGCGACAACCTCGATCGTGCCGCCGCCATTGTTCGTGCGGCGCAAATACGCTTGCGGCCAGTGCTGATGACCACGGCGGCGATGACTTTTGGCGTGCTGCCACTGCTGTTCGCCAGCGGCGCCGGCGCCAACAGCCGTTTCGGGTTGGGGGTGGTGATTGTGTGCGGGATGCTGGTGGGGACCTTGTTCACCTTGTTCGTGCTACCGACGATCTACGCCTGGCTGGCACGCGATCACCGGGTGAGCACGGCGCGGGCGAGGCAGTTGGTCGAAGCTGAAAGGCAACTGGGGGCGCTTTAGGGGCAACGGTCTGTTCATTGGCTGAAAGTTGCACCATCCCTGTACGAGCGGGTTCAGGCGGGGGAGCGGTCGCGGCGCATCTGGGTGACCAAGGTAAAGCGGTCATCCGGGTGCACGGTCTCGGAAACCGCCATCAAATCACCATTTTCCTCGCGGTAGTGGCGGATGATCTTCAGCCCCGGCGAGCCCGCCTCGGCCTTCAGCACCCGGGCCATTTCCGCTGTCAGCAACACCGCGCGCACCTGCTGGTCGACCACTGCGATTGCCCGGCCATAGTGCTGTTCGATCAAGCCGGCAATCAGCTGGTCAGGGTGCTCGCGGGCCAGCTCGATGACCGCGGTGTAGTCGCGCTGTGCATACACGTCTGCCCAGCACAGCGGCGCGCCATCGTGCTGCCGGTCGACGCGGATGCTCGACACGCAGAAGTAATGCTCCCCCGGCACCAGCCCCAGCCTCGCCGCCTCGCCCAGGTCGGCGACAAAGTGGCGCACGCCCTGGATTTCCCGCTGCTGGGTGTCTGCCAGGTGCGCCAGCTCAGCCACGCTGGCCAACGACTGCGAATAGCCGCCGCGTGGGCTGCTGGCCTCCACCCGGGTGCCCACGCGCTTGCGCCGCGACACCAGCCCTTGGGTGAGCAACTGGTCGATAGCGGCACGCACCGTGTGCCGGCTCACATTGTAAAGGTCGCACAGCTCGAACTCGGTCGGCAGCAGGCTGCCCACCGGGTAGCGGCCGCTGGCAATCGCTTGCATCAAGTCCTTTGCCACGGTGGAGTAGCGCGTTGGGTTCATACCTTTGCTCGGGCTCGCCAATTTCATCGGTTGACAGTGTAACAGCGGCCGAATGCCGAACGCTCCGGCCGCCCACAGAGGTCAATGCTGCTGCCTGGCCCGCAGCAGCAACGCTGCCAGGGCACACCCGACCAATGCCAGGCACGCCAGGTAGAACGCATCACTGTAGGCCATCAGGTAAGCCTCTCGCCGAATGGTCGCCGCCAACGCTTCCAGCATTTGCTGCTGATGCGGCAGCCAGCTTTGCACCGTCTGGTTGATGCGCGCCTGCACGCTTGGCTCGAACAGCGTCACCTGCTCGTGAATGCGCTCACTGTGAAAGCGTTCACGGGTCGCCACCAGTTGCGTCAACCCGGCCGTGCCGATGGCGCCACCCAGGTTGCGCAACATCGAGAACACCGCCGAGGCTGAGCCGGCTTCACGCTTGTCCAGCCCGGCCACCGCCAGCACCGATAACGCAACCATGATGAAAGGCTGGCCAATACCACGCACCACCGTGGACGGGATGATCACGTTGTCGGCACTGTCGGCGCTCAGGCTAGCCCCCAGCCAGCAGCCCAGCGCCATGATCAAAAAGCCGCTGGCGACCATGAACTTGGCACTGGTCCAGCCCATCAGCCGGGGCATCAACGGCGCCAGCAGCAACTGCACCACGCCATAGGCGATCAGCGCCACGCCCACGTCGTGCGCGCTGAACCCCTGCAACTGCGACAGGTAGTTGGGCACCAGGAACACCAGGCCGAACGTGGCAGCGCCAAAGATGAACATCGCCACGCTGGCAACGCCGAAGTTGTAGTGCCCCAGCAAGCGCAGGTTGATGAACGCGCGCTGGCCGAACAGCTGGGTCACCACGAACACCACCAACGCAATGGCGGCGACCACGCTCATGCCGACGATGAGCGGCGAGCCGAACCAGTCCAGCCGGCCGCCTTCTTCCAGCACGATCTGCAAGCCGCCCAGGCCGATCACCATGGCCGCGATACCCAGCCAATCACCTTTGCGTAACAGTTCGAGCTTCATCGGCTTGGCCTCGATCGACCAGGCGATGGCCAACAGCAGCGCAATGCCGGGGAAAAGTTGCAGATAGAAGATCCAGCGCCACGAATAGGCATCGGTCAGCCAGCCGCCAATCGACGGCCCAGCGGCCTGCGCCACGCTGTTGGCCAGGCTGAACAGCGCCATGCCCATGGCCATCTTGCTGGCCGGCAGTTCGGTGATGATCAGCTGGAACGATAGGGGAATCAGCACCGCGCCCGCAGCCCCCTGGATCACCCGGATTACAATCATCGCCTCCAGGTTGGGCGCCCATGAGCAGGCCACCGAGGCGATCAGAAAGATGAGCGAGCCGGTCCACATGACCCGGCGCAGCGAGAACACGTCCACCAACCAGGCCGTCAGCGGAATCATCACGATTTCCGCCACCAGGTAGGCGGTGGAGATCCATGAGCCTTCCTCGAAGCTGGCACCCAGCGAGCCGCGGATTTCCGGCAGTGCGGCGCTGGTGACATGCACGTTCATGCCCGCCATGAAGCAGCCGAACAGGCCGCCAAGCACCGCTACCCAGGCACGCAGCGAGACCGTTTGCTCAGTGCGCATCGGCAACCTCTGCGGGGCGTGTGTCGACTGTACTGACCACCGACATGCCGGGCAGTACCTGCGGGCCATCCAGCGGTTTGTCGAGCAGAATGCGCACCGGGAAACGCTGGACGATCTTGGTGAAGTTGCCGGTGGCGTTGTCCGACGGCAGCAAGGCGAAGACATTGCCCGAGGCTGGCGAAAAACTGGCCACATGGCCATGCAGTGGCTGGCTGGCGAAGCTGTCGACACGTATTTCTACCGGTTGCCCGGGGCGCATGCGGGCCAGTTGGGTTTCCTTGTAGTTGGCCACCACATAGGCTTGCTGCAGGGGCACCACAGCCAGCAGCGGCTGGCCCGGCACCACGTACTGGCCGGTGCGCACGCGGCGCTGGCCGACCACGCCAGTGATCGGCGCGCGGATCACGGTGTCCTGTTCGTCCTGCTTGGCGAGCTGCTGGTGGGCCTGGGCGCGTGCCAGGGCCGCTGCCCGTTGTTGCAGTTCGGCCTCGGCCTGGGCTGACCGGGCCTTGGCCATGGCCAGTTGTGAGCGTTGCTGGCGCAGCGCGGCCTGGGCACCTTGCAGCGCGGCTTGTGCCTGGCTGGCATGGGCGCTGGCGGTTTCCAGGCGTTGCACGGTCGCTGCATCGTCACGCACCAGGCCACGGTAGCGTTGGACATCCAGTTCACTGCGGCGCTGTTCGGCGGTGGCGCTGCGCACGACGGCCTCAGCCTGGAGGATGGCTTGCTGTTGCAGGTCGATGCGCTCGGTCGCTACCTGTTGGCTGGCCTGGGCGGCGGCCAGTGCCGCCTGTGCCTCGGTCACGCCAGCCCGGGCCTGGTCGAGGCGGGCGCGGTAGTCGCGGTTTTGTAGGCGCACCAGCACATCGCCGGCTTTCACCGGCTGGTCGTCAGCCACCTCGACCTCGGCTACGTAACCCGCCACGCGTGGGCTCAGCGCCACCCAGTCGGCGCGGACATAGGCATCGTCGGTGGTTTCCAGATAGCGGCCGGTGCTGAACCAGTAGCTGGTGAAGGCCAGCAGGGTGATTGCGGCCAGGCTGCCGCTGGCGATGACTGCCAGGCGGCGACGGGTTTTAGCGCTCGGCCGCTGTTCAGTTTCGGCGGGTGAGGGTTTGTCTACGGCAACATTCATGGTTGGTTTCCAATCTCGAATTGGGCCTGCTGGCTGTCGGTTGTGGGAGCCACTGTCTTGCTCAATTTCTAAAAGCTGGCGCATCCGTGTGGGAGCGGGCTTGCCCGCGAACACGGGCGAAGCCCGTGCCATCCACCGCGGTGTATTCTTCTCGGGTAAACCCGCTCCTACAGTGGGCGGTGCTCGCTGCTGGTCTTGCGTCTCGCTACCACCGCCCGCCCAGCGCGCGGAACAGGTTTACCTGCGCTTGCGCCAGGCGCCCTCGGGCTTCTGTGTGGCTGGCCCGCAGGCTGATCATTTCGCGCTCGCTGTCGAGCAGGGCCAGCCCGTCCACGGTGCCGGCACGGTAGTTACCCTGGGCCAGGGCAAAGCTGTGCTGGCTGTGCGCCAGGGCTGCGTCCAGCGCCTGCAACCGTTGTCGCTCGCCGTCGTAGCGGGCCAGTGCCTGGCGCACGTCTTTCAGCGCGCTCAGCGCCACGCCGTGGTAACGGGCGACCTGCGCCCGCTGCAATGCCTCGGCTTTGCTCACCCGTGCGCGGTTGGCCTTCAGGTTGGGAAATTCCCAGCGGATCAGCGGGCCAATCCCGAACATCACCGCGCGGCTGGCGCCGAGGTTGGCAAGGTGATGGTCCGAAGACGTCAACGAAGCGCCGAAGCTGACCTTTGGGTAAAGGTCGGCCCGCACGATGTCGGTCTCCAGGGTGGCCGCCTGCAGTTCCCGTTCGGCCTGGCGCACATCTGGCCGGCGTTCGAGCAAATGCCAGCCATCGCCAGCCGGCAGCGGCGCCGACAGTGTGGGGATGGCTACGCAGGTCGTGGCTTCGGCCACCGAGGCCTGGCCACTGAGCATGCTCAGTTCGTAAAGCGCCATCTGCCGCCGGGCTGAGAGCATCGGCAGTTGCGCACGCACCTGCTCCCGCAAGCCCAACAGGCGCTCGCTGTCGAGGGCAGTGGCCACACCGGCCTGGCGCTGACGCTGGCTGAGTTGCACGCTGTGGTCGAGGGTTTGCAAGGCCTGCTTCGCTGCCTCCAGGCGAGCCGCGTAGGTGCACTGGTCGATGTAGGCGCGGGTGGTCTGGGCGACTACCTGCAGGCGTACCAGGTCTAGTGCCGCAGCGCTGGCTTCGGCTTGCACCCGGGCACGTTGGATGGCGGCGCGTACCTGGCCCCAGATATCCACCTGATAGGCCAGCTCGATGCCCGGGTTGAATTGCCATTGTGACGGCGCGTTGCTGTCGGTCGCCTCGGCCAGCGTCTGGTCATCGGCGCTTCTTCCATAGGTAGCGGCAACGCCCATCGCGGTAGACGGCCAGCGCCTGGCGTCGAACTCGCCGATGCCGGCCAGCATGGCCTGCACGTTGGCCTCGGCCTGTGCCAGGCCTTGGTTGTGCGCCAGGGCTTGCTGTACCCAGCGGTTGAGTTGGGGGTCTTGATACAGTGCCCACCAGCGTTCGGGCAGGGGCTGTTTGCTGACGCTGGCCGGCATGTTCGCCAGCGGGTCTGCCAGCAGCGCTAGAGGTGGTTCGGCAGGCGTGGGTTGGTGGCCGCACGCCGCGAGTGCAGCAAGCATGCCGAGGGCTGTGGCAAGCCGGGCAGGGCCGGGAAATGAGTGCAGTAAGGGCATCACGATTGTCGCTCAAGGGTCGTGATACGAGGTTAACGAGGGTTGCATGGGCGTCGCTGTCGCAAGCGGGACAACCCTGCGCGCAAGCGGGACAACCTGAGGCTCAGTACTCGCGCGCGGTACCGTTTTGCCAATCACTCGGCGCATGGCCGAGGATGCGCTTGAACATGGCAGTAAAGGCGCTGGCGCTCTGGTAGCCGTGCTCCAGCGCAACGTTCAGGATCGGCTTGCCATTGGCCAGGCACTGCTGGCTGAGCATCACCCGGGCACGGGCGCGCCATTGGCCATACGACATGCCCACCTCGCGCTGGAACAGCCTGGCCACACTGCGGGCACTCATGTTCAGTTGTGCGCCGCATTGCTCCAAGGTCAGGTCCTGGGCCGGGTCCTGCAGGAAGCGCTCGCACCAGGCACGCAGGCGTGCGTGCTGCGGCGTCGGGACAAAGGCATCGATGCGCCGGGCGGCGGCGAGCTCGTACAGGATCAGCGCCCGAGCATGCGCGCCGTCGCGCAGGTTCAGCACCCGTGACGCCGCCAGGATCAGTTCGCGCAGCAGGCCGGACACGACGATGACCTGGCAGCGTTCGATGTGGGCATCGAGCAGCAAGGTGCGCATGCAGACCACACCTTCCATGCGGATGGCATGGCTGACCCCGGCGGGCATCCACAAGGCATGCCCGCCGGGGATCACCCAGCTGCCGCCTTCGCTGCTGACCCGCATCACGCCGCTGGCGGCGTAGATCAGCTGGTCTTCGGCGTGGCAGTGGCTGGCCACTTCATCGCCGTGTCCGTAGTCCCTTTCCAGTGCTTGCATGCAGGCCATCCTCGTTATTGGATCCAATTATATCGAGGCGACCCTGTGCCGGGTTGCGAAGTGTGGGCTACGAGCGAATTGCCATGATTAGAAATGGCTGTAAGGCGATTTTTTATGGTTAATTATTGCTGTGAAGTCAGCGACTACAGCTTGAAAGTGGTGAGTGTTGTTAAATCCAGACATCGCTCTCTGCTGTGCGATTCCCCCCTTCATGACCGGTATTCAGAATGCCCCGCGGTTCGATCATCATCAGTTTCGCTTCGCCTTGCGCAGCGGTCCGGTGCTCGACGCCGCGGGGCACAACATAGAGTTCCCCGGGGTTCACATGCACGCAGCCATCCGGCAGGTCGATACGCAGGGTGCCTTCCAGCACCAGGAATGCTTCGTCGGTCTCCGGGTGCGCGTGCCAGATGAATTCGCCTTCGATGCGCACGACCTTGAACTGGTAATCGTTCATCTCGGCAACGACCCTGGGGCTCCATTGCTGTTCGATAAGCGCTGCCTTGTGGACCAGGTTCACTGGCAGGGAGGGATGTGGGTGACGGGACTCAGGCATGACAGTTCCTCGGAAAGTGGAGTGTTCAGCCTATCGCTCCGGGCGAGTCCGGTTCTTGTACGATCCTGCAAGCCTGTTCTCACGGGGTGCGCGGGCGCCTGCGGTAACTCAGCGTGACGCTCGCA
This sequence comes from Pseudomonas sp. CGJS7, assembly GCF_036961695.1. Taxonomy (NCBI): domain Bacteria; kingdom Pseudomonadati; phylum Pseudomonadota; class Gammaproteobacteria; order Pseudomonadales; family Pseudomonadaceae; genus Pseudomonas; species Pseudomonas sp. CGJS7. The sequence continues at coordinate 13,590 of NZ_JBAMDI010000117.1, forward strand.
AACGCTCCAGCCAGCGTAAGGGCGGTACGCCGTAGCAGCGGCTGAAGTGCCGGGTCATGTGGCTCTGGTCATGAAAGCCTGCGGCAAGGGCGGCGTCGACCAAGGTGAAGCCGTCCAGGATCATTCGGCGAAAGCTGTCGAGGCGGCGCAGGGTGACAAAGCGATAGGGGCTGGTGCCGTACAGCGTGCGAAAGTCACGCGACAGGCTCCAGCGTTCGCGGCCACTGGCCTGTTCCAGCATGTCCAGTGTTATGCCCACATGCAGGTGTTCCATGATGAAGGCTCGGGCGCGTTCGGCTGCCTGGTAATCCAGGCGCTTGCGCCCGCGCGGCTTGCCGCCGACGGCCCGCAAGGCGATCGCCAGGTCATACAGGGCGTCCTGTTCTTCCAATGGCTCCAGCGCGTGGTCCACTGCCTGCACGAACGCTTCGCTGGCGTGGTACAGGCGCGGGTCGCTGGACAGCCCGCCAGCGATGAAGGGCAAAGGCTGACCACCCAGCACGTTCTGGATCAGTGCCGGGTCGACGTAGGCCATGCGGTAGCGAAAGCCTGCGTCGGTGCCGGCCATGCCGTCATGCAGTTCGTCCGGGTGCAGCACCAGCGTGTTGCCCGGTATGCCGTGGCGCAGCGAACCCTTGTAGTGGAAGCTTTGCACGCCGGCCAGCGTACGGCCGATCGAATAGGTATCGTGGCGATGCGGGTCGTAGCCGTGGCTACCGAACCAGGCTTCGATACGCTCGATACCGCCCGGTTGGGCACTACGGATGACCCAGTCGGACGGCGGTAGGGGCTTCGCTTTGCGGGCCATCGCGGTCAGTGCCTCCTGCTCACGCCCGGGTGGACAGGCTCATGTGCAGCAAGGGGAACGGGCGACCTTCGCCATCCAGTGGTGAACGGCCAGTCTGGACGAAGCCATAGTTCTGGTAGAACGCTGTTGCCTGTGGGTTCTGCTCGTTGACATCGACACTCATCGCACTGCGTGACTGGCGGCCGAAATCCAGCAATGCACGGCCAATGCCCTGGCGGTGGCGCGCTGGATCGACGAAGAGCATTTCCACATGGTTTTCATTGAAGCCGATAAAGCCCAGTGGCTGGTCATCGGTGTCTACCGCAACCCACAGCTCGACGGCCGGGAAGTACACGTCGCGCAGCTGTGGCAACAGTGCGTCGATGTCGGAGGGTTGCAGGAAGTGGTGCGTCGCGCGAACAGCGCGCAGCCAGATGTCGAGCAGCTGCGGGTAGTCTGCAGCGATGCCTTGGCGAATGATCATGGTGTCATCCTGAGTGTATTGATGGCGGATGGGCGCGCCAGTGAGCGGCGGCCATGCAAGGGTCGGCATCATGAATGACCGCTTCGCGAGTCAACGCCTGGGCGGTGCACGGCAGGGGAGGCCGGAAGGGAAGAGAGCGGAAGATTACCCCGGTCGCGCAGTAGGGGGCAATGGCGATTGCATAGGGTGCAGTGCAGGTTTCGACTCGGCTAGGATGCATGTCGAGGCTGGTATTGAACCCGAACAACAAGCACGGCCCGGGAGCACCCATGAACCGCAACGAACTGCGCAAAGCCGATATCAACCTGATGGTGGTGTTCGAAGCGCTGATGCAGGAACGCAACCTCACCCGTGCCGCGGAGAAGCTGTTCGTCGCCCAGCCCACGGTCAGCGCCGCGCTGGCCAGGTTGCGTGCGATGTTCAACGACCCGTTGCTGGTTCGAGTGGGCAACCGAATGGAGCCCTCGGCCAGGGCCGAAGAGGTGATCAAGTACCTCACGCCAGCCTTGGATGCGATGTCTGTCGCCCTCAGCATGACCCATGATTTCGACCCGCTGACCAGCAAGATGACCTTCCGCATCGGCTTGTCCGATGATGTCGAGTCGGGCCTGCTGCCGCCGCTGTTGCGGGCGCTGCGGGTGGAGGCGCCAAACGTGGTGGTGGTCGTGCAGCATGTGGACTACTGGCGCATTCCGGACCTGCTGGCGGCGGGCGACGTGACGGTGGGTATCAGCCAGACCAAGGGCCTGCCTGCCAATGCCAAACGCAAGGTGCTACGCACCCTGCAAGCCAGGGTAGTGCGGGCCGACAAGTCCAGCACGCCGCTTTCACTGGATGAGTTTTGCCAACGTCCGCATGTCCAGGTTTCGCCAACCGCCAACACCCAGGGTGTGGTCGATGACTGGTTGAAAGACATCGGCCGTGAACGCAAGGTGGTGTTGTCGGTGCCGCAGTTCAGTTCGCTGCCGGCGATTCTGGCCGGTACCGACCTGCTGGCCTGTTGCCCGGACTATGCCGCACAGGGTATGGAACGCTGGGGCAACCTGCAGGCCGAGACGTTGCCGTTCGAGACTGCTGCACTGGAGCTGGCCATGGTCTGGTTGAGCACAACCGACAGCGACCCGGCCGAGCGTTGGCTGCGTAGTCGCCTGGAGCACTACATGGGCGGACTACGGGAAGCGGTCATGGGATGATGGCTTTGCATCGTGCTGCAACTGGCTGCCGATGAAGTGAAAGTGTCGCAGATGTACCAGCGCGCCGGGTGCAGTTTGATCAGTCACTTTCGTTGGCCTGTTGATGTGTAGAGCGCTTGCGTGGTTTTTTCGCCGGCCGCTTGCCGGGCTTGAGCTGCCAGCGGTCGGCGTTGGCGAGCAGGCGTGCCTGGATTGCGGGTGGATAGTCGCTCAGTGTTGTCACGGGAGGGACTGGCTTGCCGGGCAGGCCGGCCTCGCGGATGACCTTCGGCCAGCGCGGTCGCCAGCACAGCAGCAGGCTGAGCCAGTGGCCGGTGCCGATGATGACGAAAGCGGGCCAGACAAACAGCAGCGCAACCTTGAACAGCCAGCTGCTCTTGCGGAAGAAACGCCCAAGGCCTTCGAACTGGGCGCTGAATGCCTGGATGGGTGAGGGTAGCTGGGTGCTCAGGCGGGGGCGGGGGACGGCGTTTGGGCCTTCTTCCATGTAACGGCGGATGAATTCCCACTCATCACGCAGTTCGCTGCCGCCTTGGCCTTGTTTGCCGAGCAGGGCCATTTCCATGTGGGGCAGGCCGGTGCGGCTGGGGTGCCAGATTAGACCAAGTCGTACTCCAACGCTTAGCGAATCATCTTCTGGGCGAATGCCCGTGCTGCCGGTCGTTTTCCATGGGAAGGTGACGATGCCACCACAGTAGCTGGGGCGGTGGAGGTGGACCTGTTGAGTTATTCGATTGAAGCGAATGAGCAGATGCCGACTGGTCAGCATTTCCAGTCGCGAGATTTTTACGCCGTACTTCAGGTAAAAATACAATGCTGCTCCTGAAGCTGAAGCCAAGAGAGCTGTAAGTAAGACTGCTATAAAGGAGATTGAATAAGGTTGGGTGATATCAAGCCAGATGGAACCGACAGCTATGCCGGTTCCGAAAATTATCCCAGGCAGCACCCCGCCGATCGTGACTAGCGTAATGAGGCCGCGCTTCTCTTCTGAACCGCCACAGCGCATTTCCATGTAGGTTTCATTGAATGCATAAACAGGGCCGCGTATGAGGGGTGCTTCACTTACCTGGCAAAAGTGAATCTCTTCATTCAGGTCGCCTTCATAAAAATCTTTATTTGCGCGCTTCTCTGCTGGTGTCATCCCTGCTTCGTACGTTCTGCGTGCAGCTTCTGACTGGGTTGCCATCTGCCAGAATCCCCATTCGATAAGATACATTATAAAACCTCGCCGATAGCAGAATGTAGGGCGCTCAGTTCTTCCTGCTCTTCATAGGGTTTGATATTTTTATGAGTTCGGAAACAGCTACGTTTACACCACTTCTCTAAAGCGTCATCTTCCAGAATATAGATTATGAGTGTCAGGATGATTCCGATCCAGAATGCACCTAAGACTAAACGTGCAAGAAGTAGGCGAGCAGCTTGTGTTCCCAGTTTATTGGCGAGCGCGCCCATGGATGTTGTCATCATTCTCACAAGTTTTGTTTTGGCATTCTGAGATAGATGGTCAAAAAGAGGTTTTGCGATTGCAATGGCTGTTCCTGCTTCCGCCAGCGAGATTGTAATAGTTGCCAGTGCCCGCGATGCGTATGCAAGTGCCAGCGTTCCAGGTTTTTTGGTACTTTGTTTGGTAAGGTTTTGCTGGCGGTATATTAACTGCTGAGCCGCATCGGCGAAGTCCCACCAGGCGAGTACGAAACCACCTGTCACAGCTAAACTGGCGCCCCATAGTTTCAAACGCCCTAAAGCGGCCGCTGCTCCTCGTCCGGTCACACTGTTTGCGCCGTACCGCGCGACCACCTGGTCCACATAACTGGCTCCAACTTCGAAGCCCGCCGCAGCCGTGGTCATCGCGGCCGCCAGGAGTTCGGTCTTCACCCGCGCATCACCGTCAGGCAATTCGCGCGCTTTGAAGGCCATCAGCATCCCCTCCAGCAGGCACACCAGCCCGGAGACACGCACTTTGTAGAAGTCACTGTTCCGGGCCTGCATCAACCCTTCAGCCCAGGCCTGGTCGAGGTACCTTGATACCTGGCCTGTACTGCGTTGTGGGTTGATGGGCTGCCCGCTACGTGCAGCTTCACTCAGGCGAATATCGACAGCCGTTTCATGCACCGAAGCGAACAAGGTCAGCCGCAAACCCTGGTGCAGTGCGCGGTCCATGCTGTTGGGGGTCGCGGTGCGCAGCACTTGCCGCCCCAGCGCGACGTACCAGGCATACAGGCCGATGCTGGCCGTGCTGCTCTGTGCCTGCATCTGTTCGTACAGGGTGTTGATGCGCCCAAAGGCATTGGCAGCGGCATGGGCTTGCCTGGCAAGCGCTTCCGGCAGGGCGAAGGATGACGCTGACGACGGTTCGGCCTTGGCGGCTTCCAGCAGCGCCGCCAGTTCTTCCCGCAGGTCCTCCTGATTGTAGGTGATGCCGCGTATTGCCAGGTTGCCCCGGTCTGCTACGTCGCTGCGCCACCAGTGGTCCAGCACTTTCGTGCCCCATTCACTCAGCTCCATGCCGATCACGCACTGGCCGGTCTGTTCGGCAAAGGCCAGGCCGTTGATGAGGTCGGCGTTGTCGTAGCGGTCCAGTGCCTGCAACAAGCGTTCGCTGACCACCCAGCGGGCATGGTCCTTGGCGCGGTCTTCGGCGGCTTGCTGGGCGTGTTGCATGGCCTGCTCGAAACCGTCGAGCTGATCGTGCATGGCCTGGCGGTCGACCAGGTGGCCGTATTTCTGGTCGAACCGCTTGCGGAACTCGCCGGCATCCTGGCGGGCCTGGACTTTGCTGCGGACGCCGCGCTCGAACTGCGCCATGTGCGGCTTCATGCGTTCATCATGGGCATCGGCCTGTTGCCTGGCCCGTTCGGAGAACAAGTAGATCTCGGGATGCAGGTGGAGCTGGTTGCGGACTTTTTCGGCCATGACTTCGCGCTTGACGATCTGCTCGGCCACCATCTGCGGGTAGAGTTTTTCGATTTCCAGGAACGACTGCGCGACCAGCAGCTTGCGTTCGTTGTCGACCCCGGGTTCCACGGTGCGCGCCAGCCACTGGGTCTTCACATCCTCGACAGCGGCGTTGCGCCAGGCGTTGAGCTCCTGGGTGATCCCGATGGCGTCTTCGATGACGATGGCGGCGCCACGGGGTTTGCTGTGGTTCACCAGCGGTGCCAGCGCTTGGCGTGATGCGTGTGGCGAGACGATCTGGTCGTTGTTGAACGGCTGCAGGTCCAGTAGCGCCTGCAGGTCTGCATCGTCCTGGGCCTTGAAGTCGGCCACCCAGCTCAGTTGGTCATGCTTGAGGACGTGGGGCTGTGGCGGGGCGTCGGAAGGCTGGATGAAGCGGGCGATATCGATCGTGGGCAGGCTGCTGCGGTATTGGTCGTCGAGCAGGCGGTAGTTGTCGAGCATGCGCGGGGTCAGCGGGGAAGGGCTGAACAATGGGCGCAGCTCCTGGATGTCATCCAGGTCGTAGAGTGTGATGGTCCAGCCGAAACCGCGAAGGATCTCATCCAGATTGCCGGCGCTGGGGGCAGGCGCCCAGGGGGCGTCGCTGCTGATGTACAGCAGCGAGCCATTGGGCGCCACGCGGTACTGGCTGTGCCATTCGTAGGCCGGTGCGCTATGGCGCTTGATCAGCAGGTAGAGAAAGCCCTCACGCAAAGGGCGGATGGCGTAGCTGGAGTGGGTCAGCTCGCCGACCTCCTGGAACGGGCTGAGATAGCCTGGCAATTTGGGCAGGCGGGCACGTTGTGCCGGGTTGCCACCGACGGCGGCGTAGCGCAGGGGCAGCAGTTCGAAGCGGCGGGTGCAGTCGGCGACGGGGCTGTTGCGCAGGGCCGGGCGGTAGCCGGAGGTGATGCGCCTGCACAGTTCGAGGGTTTCGTTGAGTGAGTCCATGGTTGTGTTGTGCCTCAGTCCTTGGTGCGCAGGCAGCGCTGCACGTTGTCCATCAGGGATGTCTGCTGCTCGCGCGTGGCGGCAATCGCCTCCTGCCAGGCTGGCGAGCTACTGAGCTGTTCGCCACCGCGAGCCAGCATCAGCACATAGCTGATAAGGTCTTCTTCACGTCCCAGGCCTTGCGCGCGCGCCTGATCCAGATAGTGCTGAATCAAGCCAACCCGTGTGCCGTGGCAGGCAGCGTGCAAGGTCGGGCAGGACTGCTCGTTCTTGAGCAACTCGGCAAGTTGATAGCTCAGCGGGTCACCCGCCAGTTCGGCCCAACACGCTTCGTTCAACGTGATTGGCGGACAGTGCGTGGATTGAGGCTGATCCCCCCCGGATATCTGCATCCACAACCGCTTGCTCGGGTGTGCCACGGGTGCCCACCAGTGATGGATGGGGGCCAGCCATTCGCTTACCCCAGGCAGCTCACGGTGCCTATCCAGCACTAGCAGCGCCGCGGCGGTGTGGAAGCGCAACAGGTACGAGTGGCCGTCCGTGCCCGTGACGATGTTGGCGTGGCTCAAGTGTCCTGCGAGCCGGGCAGCGGGAAGCGCGCTGACTATCCAGCCGCACACGGCGCCAGCAGCACCTTGTTCAAGTTGCCACTGGAAGTCGTACTGGGCCGAGACATCGGAACCGAGGCGCGAACCGAACAACCAAGGGCCTGCTGTCCGCAGGTTGCTGAACTGGGCTTGCTGCAGCAGTGGCCAGCAGCGGCCCGTGTAGTGCCCGGTCAGTTGTTCCTGCACCTTGGGTGTCAAATTGGCCATTTCCACGATGGCGCTGAGGCGATAGTGATCGGATGCCCGCAGCACATCGACCATTGCTCTGACAAATGGGCTGGGCATCAGCTTGCTCCTTCCATGCGAATGATGGTGTGGCCGTCGGCGATCGCCTTGAGCAGGCAGCTGAGGCAAATGGGCTCGCCCGGCGCTGGTACGCCAGACGTTGAAGTGACGCGATTGCTACCCGTAGCCTGCTGGCTGACAGGCCCTTTGAAGGCCAGCGCCAGGCCGTCCAGCGTGATACCGGCGCCGTCGACTCTCAAAAGCCCTGCGGGGCTGCGGATCGTCAGGCTTTCGCTGACCTGGATGTTATAAACCTTGGTGGTGTGCCGGATGGCTTCGCCCGTTTGCAACGTGCTGTGACCGGCAACCACCTGTTCGCGGTGGCCGCCGATTTCTACCGTGTGGTTTGCCTTGGTGATGTCCTGCCGGTGGTTCCCTACCTGTTCGATTCGGTCCTTGCCTGTGGTGATCCTGTGGTTGCGGCCGATGCTCAGGCTGTCGTCGTTGCCGATTTCGTGTACCCGGTTCTGGCCGATGCCAACAGACTCGTCACGGGCAATGTCTTCGCGACGGTCCTGACCGATCGAAATCGTCTCGTCTCGTTCGACGCGTTCGGTACGATCGTTACCCACGCGTGTGGTTTCGTCGTGCTTGACGATGTTGTTCTGGTCCCGCTCGGCATGAATGAACACCTCCTGCCGACCCAGTTCATCCTCAAAGCGCAGCTCGTTGAAGCCTTCGCCTTTATGGGTCTGGCTCTTGATGGTCATGCGCGTCTTGTGCTCGGGCAGGTCATAGGGCGGCAACTGGTTACCGCAATAGGTGCGCCCGGTGATCATCGGCTGGTCCGGGTCGGCGTTGACGTACTGGATGATCACATCCTGGCCGATGCGCGGGATGGCCATCGAACCCCAGCTGCCCCCCGCCCAACCTTGCGACACGCGCACCCAGCAGGAGCTGAACTCGTTGTTTTCGCTTTCCCGGTCCCAAGGAAAGCTCACTTTCACCCGGCCCCATTGGTCGCAATAGATTTCCTCGCCCTTGGGCCCGACCACCGTCGCCATGTGCGGGCCGTCGATGCGTGGCTTGGGCAGGGGGGCCGGGCGCCATTCGGTCCTGCCGGGAACCAGCAATGCTTCCTGTTTGTAGCGGGTGCCTTGCTGCGAGCCGGCGGCCTCTTCCTGCAGGCTGGTGAACTGGGTGCCTTCGTGATGCACGCTGACCGTGCGCCAGTGCACGTTGAGGTCTTCACGCGGGTGCTCGATGAGGGTGAAGCTCAGCCCCGGTTGCAGGCGCACATCGTCGCCTTCCACTTCGGCAATGCGTGCATCATGGCGCAGGGCCGTGAGGCGGGTGGCAGTGAACGGAACCCCGACCGCATCACGCTTGTATCGGCCGGGGTAGTCGAAGCGCTCATAGTTCAGCGATTGATGGGTGTTGCTATTGTCGTAAGCCTGGTGTTCCTGACGGTATTGTGGGTGAGTGAAGGTGTAGTCCCGTTGCACCTGCCGCGCTGTTCGAACCTGTTCGCTGTAACGCAAGCGCCGCAGGCAAGGCCTGGCCTGATCGCCGCCTCCAACGGATCGGTACAGCACCTGATCGGGGCCAACGTCGTCATTGTGAAACCCTTCATCCTCGTCATCGGTCTTGATGGCCCCCCGGCTGATCTGCCCCAGCGCCAGTAGCCGGTCAGTGATGACCAGCAAGTGCTGTTTCGGCGTGTGTTCGAAGCGGTAGACAATGCCTTCCTCGGCGGCCAGGCGGGCCATGAAGTCGAGGTCTGTTTCACCGGCCTGCACGCAAAATTCGCGCACCTGATGCGGGTCGAGACACTTGAGCTCGTAGGCATTCACGCCCTGGCGTTTGAGCATGATCTCGAGAATCTGCGGCACGGTTTTCTGCTGGAAGATGCGCCAGTTCGAGCGTAGCCCGGCGCGGGCCAGCATGGGCTCGACCAGTGCCCGGTAACGGGTGCGATGGAAGCCTGTTTCTCCCTGGCTGAAGGTGCTGACCAGGCCGTGCACGTAGCGCAACGGGCGCTCACCCTGCCAGAGGGTGAACAGCACCGGTTTGTCGAGGAGCTGGCCGAAGTCGACATCGTCTTCGAAGCTGATCAGCTCCAGCTGCAGCCGGAACGGTGAGCTGATGGCTTCGTCCAGTTCGAACGACACCACCTCAAACTCGCTACGGCCAACCAGCGGCTGGAAAGTGAAGCGCAGATCGGATTGGCTGGGCATGTGGCGTCCCCCGTTACTGTTGCAGAATGGCGTTGAGCGATTCGAGGACTTCGGCGGTTAGCAGGTCGAGGCGGTAGCTGTAGTAGCTGTAGGCGCAGACCATGGCGATGACCGAGATGACCAGCGGGGTCCACCAGGGCCACTGCCAGCGGCGCATACGGTGGGGGCAATGGACGACGTTGCTATAGGGGTCGCTCACTGTTTCCGGCGTGGGGCCACGCAGTTGGCGAATGACCTTGTGCATCCGGCTGATCAGCGCGCGAAGGATTTCTTCGCCCTTGGGGTCAAGGGCGTATTTGCCTTGCAGGCCCAGGCAAAAGCAGAAGTACAGGAACTCCAGCACATCCTGGAATTCCTTTGGCGATTGCATGATGCGCTCGAGCAGCACGAAGATCTTTTCGCCGCCCTGGGTTTCGTCGTGGAAGATGCTCAGCAGCGGTTCGTGGCTCCAGCACGAGTTCTGGCCCCAGGGGCGGGTCATCACGGCCTCGTCCAGGTGCAGGCACAAGGCGTAGGAATAGACTTCCTGATGGACCGCGCAATAGCCGTGCTGTCGCATTTCCTCGCGGATAGTACCGATCTGCGTTTGCACGGTCTTGTGCACGAACTGGATGTTGGGCAGGTCATCCAGCGTGCGCAGGCGAATGACCAGGCCGAACAGCTGGCTTGCCGCGTCGAGCATGAGGTTGTCGTAGCCGCCGCGTAGCTGAAAGTCCGGGTCGGCCGGGTAGCTGGTCAGGTCTGTTGCGTATTCAGGACCCGCGCCACCAGCAGGCCGTGGGGTTTCATTTGTGTCTTCAAGCAGGATTGGCTTTTGGTGGGCGGGCACTGGTTTGCCAGTGCGCTCGGACTCTTTGGGCATCCTTGATCCTCGTCTCTTGGCAGGTCAAACACTCGCAGTGCACCTACTTCCATGTGGCGGGGCGCAAGCATTTGCGAAAGTTTGAAGACTAACGAGGAATCAATTTTCGAGACAGATTGAAACTTCCTAATGCGTTGTAAGAAGTTTCGCTAAAAGTTGTTTTTAAGTGTTTCTTGTCAAAAAAATGATGTTTTGTACAGGTAGGGAGGCAACGCATGAAACCGGTTTCAAAACCTTTCTGAACGCGCTAGATTATTCGGCTGTCTCTTGATGGCCTATCAAGATCACCTCTCAATTGAAAATCAGATGGCGCTTATCAAGGCCGCCCCACAGCCGATGAGGATTCGCAATGCCTGAGCATGCCCCAGACAACCCGCGCAGGGATTTTCTGCGCAAGACCTTGACCCTGATCCCTGTCGTTACCGTGGCCAGCACGGGCCTTGGCGCAGGCGCCAGCCAGCTGCTTGCGGCCCCGCAACAGCCACCGAACGTGCCCGCCACGCCACCTGCGGGCGACTATCGACCGACATTCTTCAGCGCCGAAGAATGGGCTTTTGTACAAGCCGCCGTGTCGCGCATCATCCCGGCCGATGAGCTTGGCCCAGGGGCACTCGAAGCGGGTGCCGCCGAGTTCATCGACCGGCAAATGAACACCCCCTACGCGACTGGTGCACAGTGGTACATGCAAGGGCCGTTCAACGCCGACGCCGCGCCCGAGCTGGGCTACCAGCTGCAGCTCAGCCCGCAACAAATCTATCGCCTGGGCATCGCTGCCGTGGACGGCTGGTGCAAGGCCAATGGAGGACAGGTTTTTGCTGCGCAAGATAGCGCTACCCGGGACCGCATTCTCAGCAAGTTGGAGGCAGGAGAGCTGGTTTTCGAAACCGTTCCGGCCAAGGTGTTCTTCAGCCTGCTGGTGCAAAACACGCGTGAAGGGTTCTTCTGCGACCCGATTCATGGCGGCAACAAAGGCATGGTCGGCTGGACTCAGATCGGCTTCCCCGGCGCCCGCGCCGACTTCATGGACTGGGTCGAGCGCAATGAGCCTTACCCGTTCCCGGCTGTATCGATCCGTGGTGAGAGGGCCTGAGGCATGGCGACGGTGTTGAACAAAGTGGATGCGGTGATCGTCGGCTTCGGCTGGGCCGGTGCGATCATGGCCAAAGAGCTGACCGAGGCCGGGCTGCACGTGGTAGCCCTGGAGCGGGGGCCGATGCAGGATACCTACCCCGAAGGCAGCTACCCGCAGGTGATCGATGAGCTGACCTACAGCGTGCGCAAGAAGCTGTTCGTCGATGTATCGAAAGAAACCGTCACTGTCCGCCATAGCGTGAATGATGTGGCATTGCCCAATCGCCAGCTGGGCGCATTCCTGCCGGGCAAGGGCGTGGGGGGCGCGGGCCTGCACTGGTCGGGAGTGCACTTCCGGGTCGACCCCGTCGAGTTGCGCCTGCGCAGCCACTATGAAGAGCGCTACGGGCGCAGGTTCATTCCCGAAGGCATGACCATCCAGGACTTCGGCGTCAGTTACGAAGAGCTGGAGCCCTATTTCGACTTTGCCGAAAAGGTCTTTGGCACTTCAGGCCAGGCCTGGACCGTCAAAGGCCAGGTGGTCGGTGAAGGGAAGGGCGGCAACCCATATGCGCCGGACCGTTCCAACCCGTTCCCGCTGCCCGCGCAGAAGAACGTTGTATCGGCAAGGCTGTTCGAAAAGGCTGCCACCAGCCTGGGCTACAAACCCTACAACCTGCCGTCGGCCAACACCTCGGGGCCATACACCAACCCCTACGGTGCGCAGATGGGGCCGTGCAACTTCTGCGGTTTCTGCAGCGGCTACGTGTGTTACATGTACTCCAAAGCCTCGCCCAACGTGAATATCCTGCCGGCGCTGCGCCAGGTGCCCAACTTCGAGTTGCGGCCCAATGCCCATGTGCTGCGGGTGAACCTGGACGACAGCAAGCGCAAGGCCACCGGCGTGACCTACATCGATGCCCAGGGACGCGAGGTGGAGCAGCCGGCAGAGCTGGTGATTCTGGCCGCTTTCCAGTTCAACAACGTGCGTCTGATGCTGCTTTCCGGCATTGGCAAACCTTACGATCCGGTGAAGAACGAAGGTGTGGTCGGGCGTAACTTCGCCTATCAGAACATGGGGACAGTCAAGGCGTTCTTCGACAAGGACACCTACACCAACAACTTCATCGGCGCGGGTGGCAATGGCATTGCCATCGACGATTTCAACGCCGACAACTTCGACCATGGCCCGCACGGCTTCGTCGGCGGTTCGCCAATGTGGGTGAACCAGGCCGGCAGCCGGCCGATTGCCGGCACCTCCAACCCGCCGGGCACACCGGCCTGGGGCAGTGCCTGGAAGAAAGCCACGGCCGACTACTACAACCACCAGGTGTCGATGGACGCCCACGGCGCACACCAGTCCTACCGTGGCAATTACCTGGACCTGGACCCCACCTACCGCGATGCCTACGGTCAGCCGCTGCTGCGCATGACGTTCGACTGGCAGGAAAACGACATCAAGATGAACCAGTTCATGGTCGACAAGCTGAGCAAGATCGCCCAGGCGATGAACCCTAAGGCCATTGCCGTGTTGGGCAAGCAGGTCAAGGACCACTTCAACACCACCAGTTACCAGACCACCCACCTGAACGGCGGGGCGATCATGGGCACCGACCCCAAGACCAGTGCACTGAACCGCTACCTGCAAAGCTGGGACGTACACAACGTGTTCGTTCCGGGGGCTTCGGCGTTCCCGCAGGGGCTGGGTTACAACCCGACCGGGCTGGTGGCTGCGCTCACGTACTGGTCGGCCCGCGCCATCCGTGAGCAGTACCTGAAAAACCCCGGTCCGTTGGTCCAGGCTTGAGGAGCGATGAGCATGAAGACACTGTTGATCGCCACCCTGGTGCTGGGTACCGGTGTGGCTGCACAGGCCGTAGCGAATGACGATGCGCAGGTACGCCTGGGCGAGTACCTGGCCCGCGCCGGTGACTGCGTGGCCTGCCATACCGCCAAAGGCGGCAAACCCTTTGCCGGCGGGTTGCCGATGGAAACGCCGATTGGCACGGTGTACTCCACCAACATCACCCCGGCGGCCAGTGGCATTGGCCAGTACAGCTTCGAAGACTTCGACCAGGCCGTGCGCAGGGGGATCGGCAAGGACGGCAGTACGCTCTATCCGGCCATGCCATACCCGTCTTATGCACGGGTCAGCGAGCAGGACATGCAGGCGCTGTACGCCTATTTCATGAAGGGCGTGGCGCCTGTCGAGCAGGCGAACAAGGCCTCTGACATTCCCTGGCCGCTGAGCATGCGCTGGCCACTGGCAATCTGGCGCGGCGTGTTCGCACCAGAGGCCAAGCCCTGGCAGGCATCGGCGACAGCTGACCCTGTGGTGAACCGCGGTGCGTACCTGGTCGAGGGCCTGGGGCATTGTGGCGCTTGTCATACGCCGCGGGCGCTGACCATGCAGGAGAAGGCCCTGAGCGCGGCCGATGGCGAGCAGTTTCTGGCCGGCAGCGCACCGCTGGAAGGCTGGATTGCCAAGAACCTGCGTGGCGATCACAAAGACGGCCTGGGCAGCTGGAGCGGAGCGCAGTTGGTGCAGTTTCTCAAGACTGGGCGCAGTGATCGCAGCGCCGTGTTCGGCGGCATGAGCGATGTGGTCGAGCACAGCATGCAGCACATGAGTGATGCTGACCTGACCGCTATCGCCCGCTACCTGAAAACCCTGCCGCCGAGTAATCCGGATGACCAGCCGCATGTGTACGACAAGCAGGTAGCCGATGCGCTATGGAAGGGTGACGACAGCAAGCCTGGGGCGGCGGTGTACATCGACAACTGCGCGGCCTGCCACCGCACCGACGGGCAGGGCTACACCCGCGTGTTCCCGGCCTTGGCCGGCAACCCGGTGGTGCAGACGGCGGATGCCACGTCGCTGATCCATGTGGTGCTCGCCGGTGGCACGGTACCGGCAACGCACGCTGCGCCGTCGAACTTCACCATGCCGGCTTTCGGCTGGCGCCTGAGCGACCAGGAGGTTGCCGAGGTGGTGAATTTCATCCGCAGCAGCTGGGGTAACCAGGGCAGTGCCGTTACGGCCGGTGATGTGAAGTCGCTCCGCTGACGTGTATTTCTGCACCCTCGCCCGTAGGAGCGGGTTTACCCGCGAACACGGGCGAAGCCCGTGCCATCGTAATCAGATTCCAGGGTAGGCCCTGTCCCACAGATATAAATTCATAACTATCAATAACCTATGAAATATTCTTAATGCGATTTAACATTTACTATCTTCGTGCCCGACCAACGGCATGTTGACGAACCCGCGCATTTTTGCTGTATTGAAACCGGTTTCATCACTATTAAAACAATCATAAGGAAAACCCATGACCGACGCGCCTGCCCATACCCGCGAACGGGTCACCATCAGCGAAGTGGCGCGTGTTGCTGGCGTTTCCAAAGCCACCGTCTCCCGTTACATCGGTGGCGACCGCCAATTGCTGGCCGAAGCCACGGCCAAGCGGCTGGAAGAGGTCATCGAACGCCTCGGCTATCGCCCCAACCAGATGGCTCGCGGCCTCAAGCGCGGCCAGACGCGACTGATCGGCATGCTGGTGGCCGATATCCTAAACCCCTATTCAGTGGCCGTGATGCACGGTGTGGAAACTGCCTGCCGTCAGCATGGTTACAGCCTGGTGGTGTGCAACACCAACCGCGACGACGAGCAGGAGCGTCACCACCTGGTGGCCCTGCAGAGCTACAACGTCGAAGGGCTGATCGTGAACACGCTTGGTCACCACCCCGGCGAACTGCTTAACCTGCAGCGTGACATCCCCATGGTGCTGGTCGACCGCCAATTGCCCGAGCTGAATGTAGACCTTGTCGGCCTGGACAATGCTGACGCAGTCGAGCAGGCCCTTGACCACCTGCAAGCCCAGGGCTACCGCGACATCCTGGCGGTCAGCGAACCCCTCGATGGCACCAGTTCACGCCTGGAGCGGGTGCAGGCATTCGGCGCGTCGATCAGCCGACGGCCAGGCATGCGTCAGCAGGTACTGGAAATCGGCGCCGGGCTGCAGGGCCAACTGGCTTCGTTTCTTGCCCACAGTGGTCATGGTCCGCAAGCCATCTTCACCTTCAACGGCGTTGCCACCTTGGCGGTCACCCGGGCGCTGCTCGAGGCCGGGCGCAACCTGGTTGCCGATGTCGGGCTGATCGCCCTCGACGACCTCGACTGGTACCCCTTGGTCGGCAAAGGCATCACCGCACTGGCCCAGCCCACCGAGCGTATCGGCGTGGCGGCCTTCGAAAGCCTGCTCGGTCGCTTGCGCGGCGACAGCGGCGCAGCCCGGCGCATCGACTTCAAGGCCAACCTGATCATCCGCGGTTCAACCCAACCCCAGTAAGAAAACGGCAGGCTTTTGCCTGCTGTTGATCAAAAATGAAACCGGTTTCATAAGGACAAGAACAATGCAAGCGAACCCCGTTTCCATCAGTCTCTCCAGCTACGGCGCCGACTTTGTGCGCCAACGTGGCCAGGAGCAGTTTCTGGACCTGCTGGCAGCCGCTGGCGTCAGTCGCGTCGAATTGCGCGAAGAATTGTTCGCCAGCGCACCGGACGCAGCTGCGCTGGGCAGGGTCATTGCCGCGCTGCGCCTGGAATGCCTGTACTCCACCCCCCTTGAACTGTGGACCGCGCAAGGCGTGCCCGACCCGCTGCTGGTGCAGAAGCTGGAAATTGCCCGGGCGCTTGGCGCGGTGGCGCTGAAGGTTTCCTTGGGGCACTTCGATGAGCACTACGATGTGACGGCCCTGGCGTCGCTGCTGCCTGCGCAGGGGCCTCTGTTGCTGGTGGAAAACGATCAGACCGCACAAGGTGGCAGGATCGAACCGATGCTGCAGTTTTTCCAGCGTGTCGACCCGCTTGGGCTGCGCCTGGGCATGACGTTCGATATCGGTAACTGGCAGTGGCAAGCCGAGCCTGCGCGGCAAGCTGCAAGGCAGCTAGGCCGTTGGGTGCGCTATGTGCATTGCAAGGCTGTGCAGCGCCGGGCCGATGGCCGTCTGGTTGCCATACCGCCGCAGGCTGCGGACCTGCAGGAGTGGGCAGCGCTGATGGCCGAGTTCGCGCCGGGCGTGGTGCGCGCCGTCGAGTACCCCCTGGTGGGCGAAGACCTGCTGGCGCTTACCCGGGCCCATGTGCGTCACCTTTCTGCACTGGGCGCGGCGCAGGAGCTGGACCATGCATGAACATGACGTGCTGTGTTTCGGCGAAACCATGGCCATGTTCGTCGCCGAGCAAGCCGGTGACCTGGCCGGTGTCGGGCAGTTTGGCAAACGCATCGCCGGCGCCGACAGCAACGTGGCGATCGGCCTGGCGCGGCTGGGTTTCAAGGTGCGCTGGCTGAGCCGGGTTGGTGACGATTCGCTGGGCCGTTTCGTGCTCGACAGCTTGCGCTGCGAAGGCCTGGACTGTTCCGGTGTCGAGGTGGATGCCAACTACCCGACGGGCTTTCAGCTCAAGGCCCGCAGCGAGGATGGCAGCGACCCGGCAGTGGAGTACTTTCGCCGCGGTTCGGCGGCCAGCAGGCTGTCACCTGCGATGGTGAGCCCCGTTTGGCTGCAGGCTCGCCACGTGCACGCTACCGGTATTCCGCTGGCGCTGTCGGACAGCTGTCGGGCGCTGTCCCACGCGCTGTTGGACGGGATGCGCGCGGCCGGTCGCAGCATATCGTTCGACCCCAACCTGCGCCCCTCGCTGTGGCCCGATCAAAGCAGCATGGTGCGCGAAATCAATGCCCTGGCGGCCAAGGCCGACTGGGTTTTACCAGGGTTGGAAGAGGGGCGGTTGCTGACTGGTCAGCACACCCCGGCCGATATCGCCGCGTTCTACCTGGACCAAGGGGTGGAACTGGTGGTGATCAAGCTGGGCGACGCTGGCGCCTACTTCCGCAGCGCCAAGGGCGAAGGGCAGGTAGCCCCCGTGCCAGTCAGCCGCGTGGTGGACACCGTCGGTGCAGGTGATGCCTTTGCCGTCGGTGTGCTCAGCGCGTTACTGGAGGGCCGTCCGGTAGCCGAGGCGGTAGCGCGCGGCAACTGGTGCGGCAGCCGTGCCGTGCAGTCGCGGGGCGACATGGAAGGGCTGCCGCTGCGCCATGAACTGGAGGCCTACGACCTGCGCAGAAGCGCATGAGCCGACCCCGAATCACCTGTTGCAACAAAAACAACAAGCTCAGGAGAAACAAACCATGCAAAGCCAAAGCCTGGCACCTCGCCGCTGGTGGTACATCATCCCGATTGTGTTCGTCACCTACAGCCTGGCGTACCTGGACCGCGCCAACTACGGCTTCGCCGCCGCCTCCGGCATGGCCGAAGACCTGCACATCACCCCGGTGCTGTCTTCGTTGTTGGGTGCGCTGTTCTTTCTCGGTTACTTCTTCTTCCAGGTGCCCGGCGCCATCTACGCTGAAAAGCGCAGCGTGAAGAAGCTCATCTTCGTCTGCCTGATCCTGTGGGGCGGCCTTGCCACGCTTACCGGCATGGTCAGCAACGTCTACATGCTGATCGGTATCCGCTTCCTGCTCGGGGTGGTGGAAGCTGCGGTCATGCCGGCCATGCTGGTGTACCTGTGCCATTGGTTCACCCGGGCCGAGCGTTCGCGCGCCAACACCTTCCTGATGCTGGGCAACCCGGTGACCATTCTGTGGATGTCGGTGGTGTCCGGTTACCTGATCAAGCATTACGACTGGCGCTGGATGTTCATCATCGAAGGCCTGCCCGCCGTGATCTGGGCGTTCTTCTGGTGGCGCCTGGTGGATGACCGCCCGGCCCAGGTGGCTTGGCTGAGCGAGCAGGAAAAGGCCGCTCTGGCGCAGGCGCTGGCTGCCGAGCAGCAGGGTATCAAGCCTGTAAAGAACTACCGCGAAGCGTTCCGCTCGCCGCAAGTGATCATCCTGGCGCTGCAGTACTTCTGCTGGAGCATCGGCGTGTATGGCTTCGTGCTGTGGCTGCCGTCGATTCTCAAGCAGGCGGCGAACGTCGATATCGTGCAGGCCGGCTGGCTGGCCTCGGTGCCTTACCTGGCGGCAGTGCTGGCAATGGTGGGCGTGTCCTGGGCGTCCGACCGCCTGCAAAAGCGCAAGCGCTTCGTCTGGCCGCCGCTGCTGATTGCCGCGTTGGCGTTCTATGGTTCCTACGCCTTGGGCAGCGAGCATTTCTGGCTGTCGTATGCATTGCTGGTGGTTGCTGGCGCCTGCATGTACGCCCCTTATGGCCCGTTCTTCGCGATCGTGCCCGAGATCCTGCCGGCCAACGTCGCAGGCGGCGCCATGGCGCTGATCAACAGCATGGGGGCGCTGGGCTCGTTTGGCGGTTCGTGGCTGGTGGGCTACCTCAATGGGGCTACGGGCGGGCCCGGCGCCTCTTACCTGTTCATGTGCGGTGCGCTGCTGACGGCAGTGGCGCTTACCGCTGCGCTCAATACTTCCCAGACCTCTGGCCGGGCAAAGCGCGATAGCTCGCGTCTGGCCATGAACCATTAGGAAACCTGCAATGAAGAAGCGAATCGTCCTGTATAAACGCCTGTCCGACGACCTGATGGCACGCCTGCAAGATCGCGTCGAGGTGACCTGGGTGGATACCACTCAGCCCGACGGCCTGGCCCGCCTGCGCGATGCGTTACCGGGGGCGCACGGGTTGCTGGGGGCCAGCCTGCGCCTGGATGCCAGCCTGCTCGACCTTGCCCCGCAACTGGAAGTGGTGTCGAGCGTTTCGGTAGGCGTGGACAACTACGACATTGCTGAACTCAGCAGGCGTGGTGTGATGCTCACCAACACGCCCGACGTGTTGACCGAAACCACGGCCGACACAGGCTTTGCCTTGATCCTGGCTACCGCCAGGCGGGTGGTGGAGCTGGCGAACTGGGTGCGTGACGGCCGCTGGCAGGCCAACCTGGGGCCGGCGCATTTTGGCAGTGATGTGCACGGCAAGACGCTAGGCATCGTCGGCATGGGCCGCATTGGCGAGGCCCTGGCCCGTCGCGCGGCTGCCGGCTTTGGCATGCGCGTGCTGTATCACAGCCAGCGTGCCAAGCCCGAGGTGGAAGCACGCTATGCCGCATGCCAGTGCAGCCTGGATGAGCTGTTGCAGCAGGCAGATTTCGTTTGCCTGACGGTGCCGTTGAGTGCCAGCACCGAAGGCCTGATAGGCGCACGGGAACTTGCGTTGATGAAGCATGAGGCAATTCTGGTGAACATCTCACGCGGGCGTGTGGTGGATGAGCAGGCGCTGATCGAAGCGCTGCGGGCCAGGCGTATCCGCGGTGCGGGGCTGGACGTGTTCGTGCACGAGCCGCTGCCGACCGACTCGCCGCTGTTGCAGCTGGATAACGTGGTAGCGACCCCACACATCGGCTCGGCGACCGAGGACACCCGCCAGGCCATGGCGCGTTGCGCGGTGGACAACCTGCTCAGCGCGCTGGCCGGTGAGCGGCCGGTAAACCTGGTCAACGGCTGACGCGCCCCGGTTCCCACAGGGGCCGCGCAGCCTTTGAAACGGTCAGCGGCAGTTGCCTGCCTTGCGATACCCCGCTGCCTGCGCTTCACCTTCGTTTGCGAAGGTAACCTGGTTCTTCGCTGTAACCTGGTTGTAGCCCGGGCAGCCGACTGACAGGTGATAGACGTGGCTGTTGCGGTTGCCAAGCACGGCACCGACCGAACCGGCGCTGGCCAGGCTTGGTTTGGCCTCTGGCTTGGCCGCGTTTACCGGCACCGCCTGTACCAAGCCGCTGCCAACCGGCTTGTAGCCGGCGGTCCACTTGCGTTCGCCGCTTACGAACGGGTTGGCATGGCCCATGATCGCGGCAATGCGCCGGTCGCGTTCTTTCTCCCAGGCCGACACCGGGTGTTGCTTGTCCCAGGCCATCAGCAGCTGTTGCTGTTGGCGCGACATGTTCAGCTTGTAGCGGTCGAACATGTAGAACGTGGTGCGGGCCACCAGGCCTTTGACTTCGTCACGCGGTTCGGCGGTGCGCTGGACGAAATCGACCTTGGTGGTGCATTGGCCGTATTCGCCGGCATTGCCAGTGACCATGCCGTAGTTGAAGTTGCTGCGGTCACCGTTGACCTCACCCACGGCCGGGTAAAGGTTGAACAGGTCGGCTTCCATGGCGCGGAACACCGGGTCGTTGTCCACGCAGTGCTCACGGCCGCCGTTCTTCCAGCACTGGCGCTGGTTGCCGAAGGTGTGGGCGGGCACGATGTGTTCCCACTCGGTGCGTTCGGCGCGGTTCTGCTGCTTGCGCGTCTTGTAGCCACACGAGGCAGCGTCGATGCGCCCGCCAGACTTGCCCACCCAGGTCCATTTGCAACCGCAGTACAAGTCGCCCATGGCACTGCTGGCCTGGTCCAGGTAGACCTTCTGCTTGGCCACCACCTTGGCTTCGGTGAAGGTGGCCGGCGGGTTGGCCAGAGCGGGGAGGGTAAAGGAAAATAATAAGGTTACGGCGTAAAGCAGTGATTTCATGGGGAAAACATATTTCAGGTTGGGCCGGGCATTGTAATGGTTTCCCCGGGGCTGACCAGCTCGCGGAGCCATACCAATGGTCGGCCAGGGTCGTCGCTGCCCATTCGGTTGAATGTGGCTGAGTCGAGCATGTCCCGCACTTGGGTGCCCATGCGCAGCAGGTGCTCGACGAAACCGGCACCGACGTCACCGTAGTCCTCCAGGGAAACCCCGCTCTGGTTGTGCTGGATTGCGAGGTGGTAATGACTGACACCATCGCCGTTGCCGCTACCGCCCAGTACCACCGTGAAGCGTGGGCCAAGCAGGGTGGCCAGGCGTTCCTGCACCAGATCGAGCAGGGCGATGGGTATTTCATTTTCGCGCAGTGATGTAGGGAAACAGGGTGTGA
This sequence comes from Pseudomonas sp. CGJS7, assembly GCF_036961695.1. Taxonomy (NCBI): domain Bacteria; kingdom Pseudomonadati; phylum Pseudomonadota; class Gammaproteobacteria; order Pseudomonadales; family Pseudomonadaceae; genus Pseudomonas; species Pseudomonas sp. CGJS7. The sequence goes on from NZ_JBAMDI010000117.1 coordinate 34,795, forward strand.
ACGGAGGCATGAGGGTGTCCTGCTGGGCGGGGTTCGAGTGCTGGCCAGCTTAGGCAAGGTGACTGTCAACTTGGGTAAAGCGGGGGTAAAAGCGGGTAATGCTCAACCCCCGTGCTGCGCGGTTCATTTCATGAGCAGCATCAGAAGGTCTGCCCCAACGAGAACTGGAACACCTGGGTTTCGGCGTTATCCGGCTTTTTCAATGGCGCCGCCAGGCTGAAACTCAGCGGCCCCATCGGGCTGTACCAGGTCACGCCAACCCCCAGCGACACAGCCATCTGCGCCAGGTCGACGCTGCCGCAGCCTTGGGTGGTGGACAGGTAGCAGGTGTCGGCATACACGTTGCCGGCATCGACGAACACCGAGCTGCGCAGCTGGCTCTGGTCCTTCACGAAGGGCAGCGGGAACAGGTACTCGGCACCGCCGGTAATCAGGATATTGCCCCCCAGCACATCGGTGTCGCGGTCGGAATAGTAAGCCTGCCCAGCGCTGGAATAGGCCCCGGTAGCCGGCGTACTGCGCGGGCCGAGGGTACCGTCCTTGAACCCGCGTACCGAGCCCTGCCCACCGGCGTTGTAGCTTTCATAGAACGGCAAGCCGTCGGTGGAGCCATAGCCGTTGCCGTAGCCCAGGTTGGTGTGCAGGCGCAGCGTGGTGTTGCTGGTGACCGGCAGGAAAGCCTGGCCGTTGTAGTCGAGCTTGTAGAACGACAGGTCGCTGCCAGGGGTGGTAGCCATCAGCGTCAGGCTCTGCGAGTGGCCCCGGGTGGCCAGTACGCCTTTGTTGAGGGTGGACTCCGACCAACCGATCGACGCCTTGAGGTTGTTGAAGCTTTTGCCTTCGCGGGAGATGAAATCGTAGATCTCGTCAGCGCTGTAGGTGCCGGGCGAAATGTCGTCGTGCTGCAGGGTCAGGCCGTAGGTCAGGCGCGAGGTTTCGTTGATCGGGTAGCCAAAGCTGACCCCGGCGCCGTAGCTGTTGATTGCATAGTACGAAACCCCATCGTCGTAGTAATCGCTGTAGTCGGTGCTGTTGTAGAACAGGTTGTAGCCCAGGCTGACGCCGTCGGCGGTGAAGTAGGGGTCGACGAAGCCGAAGTTGTACTT
>NZ_JBAMDI010000118.1:0-35609 GCF_036961695.1 Pseudomonas sp. CGJS7
GCGCGTAGGATGCTCGCATGACCGCCACCGCATCCGCCCAGCCCGGCAACGATGCCCGGGTTTTCCTGGGCGCGCGCAGGGTCGACGCACTCTCGCCGCACGACCGCGGCCGCGCCTATGGCGACGGCCTGTTCGAAACCTTGCGCGCGCATCGCGGCGAACTGCCGTGGTGGGATCGGCACTGGGCGCGGCTGAGCCATGGCGCGCGGCACTTGGGCCTGAGTTTGCCCGAGCAGGAGTTCGCCCATGCCCAAGCGCGCGAATTGCTGGCCGGCGACGGCGCGGTGCTCAAGCTGATCCTCAACCGCGGCGAAGGCGGCCGCGGCTACGCACCGCCGGCCCAGGCCGCGCCGGTGTGGTCCTTGTCGCGCCACCCGTTGCCGCCCGCGCCGCCGCGCGAAGGGCTGGCGCTGCGCTGGTGCCGGCTGCGGCTGGCGGTGCAACCGGCATTGGCCGGGTTGAAGCACTGCAATCGCCTGGAACAAGTGCTGGCGCGGGCCGAATGGGACGACCCGCAGGTGCACGAGGGCTTGCTACTGAACGCCGACAGCGAACTGGTCGGCGCCACCGCCGCCAACGTGTTCGTGCTGCGCGCCGGCGCCTGGATCACCCCGCCGGTGGATCGCTGCGGCGTCGCCGGCGTTTGCCGCCAGGCCTTGATCGATCTGGCCAATATCCAGGTGCGGCCGCTGAACGCTTGGGACATCGCCGGGTCCGATGCGATTTTCCTGTGCAACGCCGTGCGCGGTATCCTGCCGGTGGCGCGGCTCGGCGAGCGGCATTGGGCGCCGCATCCGGGAGTCGCCGGGCTGCGGCGCCGGCTCGGCTCCGCCCATCCCGCCTTCGTCCCGACCGAAGACTGAGGCCGCGCCCGCGGGCGGCGGTCCGCGGCGGCGCGGCGGGTCCGGATCGTTCGAGGAGGTTTCGTGGCTGCAAAGGAAAAAGGCCGCAAGCGCGGCTGCGGTTGTTTGATCGTGATCCTGCTGTTGCTGGCGGCGTTGGCCGCGGCGGGCCTGTGGCTGTGGCAGCGCTATCAGAGTTTCGCTGACGCGCCCTTGAGCGGGCTGCAAACCGGCCAGACCCTGCTGGTCGAACGCGGCGATTCGCTGCCGGTGGTGGTGCGCAAGTTGCGCGCGGCCGGCGCGAGCGAGGGTCAGGAACTGGAATGGCGCGCGCTGGCCAAGCAATTGGGTGCGGCCGGCCGCTTGCAGGTCGGCGAGTACTCGCTGGAACCGGGCACCAGCCCGCGCGCGCTGCTGACCGCGATGCGCGACGGCAAGGTCATCAGCCACCGTTTCACCATCGTCGAAGGCTGGAACATGCGCGACCTGCGCGCCGCGCTGGCGCGGGCGACGCCGCTCAAGCAGCGGGCCGGGCAGTTGGACGATTCGGCCTTGATGAAGGAAATCGGCCGTGCCGGCCAACATCCGGAAGGCCGCTTCCTGCCCGAAACCTACCAATACACCGGCGGCGACACCGACGTGGACGTGCTCAAGCGCGCCGCCGATGAAATGGACAAGGCCGTCGCGGCCACCTGGAAAGGCCGCGACAAGGACAGCGTGCTCAAGAGTCCGACCGAGCTGCTGATCATGGCCTCGATCGTCGAAAAGGAAACCGGCATCGCCGAAGAACGTTCGCAGATCGCCGGACTGTTCGAGCGCCGGCTCAAGCTGGGGATGAAGCTGGAAACCGATCCGACCGTGATCTACGGCATCGGCCCGAGCTACGACGGCAACATCCGCAAGCGCGACCTGCAGACCGACACGCCGTACAACACCTACACCCGCACCGGTCTGCCGCCGACGCCGATCGCGATGCCCGGGCGCGCGGCGCTCAAGGCCACCGCCAATCCGGCGCCCGGCGACGCGCTGTTCTTCGTCGCCTCCGGCGACGGCAGCGGCCGCAGTCTGTTCGCGGCGACCTATGCCCAGCATCAGGCCAACGTGCGCCTGTATTTGCAGCGCTACCGGCAGAACCAGACCCGCGGCCAGCCCGAAGAGGGCAAGGCGGTGCTCGAAGAGGCGGCCGAAGCGGCGCCGGCGAGCCAAACGCCGGCCGCGCCCGGCCAGCCCGGAGCGGGCCGATGACGCTGCGTACCCACGCGCGTTTCGTCACCCTGGAGGGCGGCGAGGGCGCGGGCAAATCGACCGTGTTGGCGGCCTTGCGCGGCGCGTTCGAACAGGCGGGCATCCAGGCGCTGTACACCCGCGAGCCCGGCGGCACGCCGTTGGCCGAACAGATCCGCGGGCTGATGCTCGACACCCATCACGAGCCTGCGGTCGCCGAAACCGAATTGCTGCTGGCCTTCGCCGCGCGCGCGCAGCACGTGCGCACGACGATCCTGCCGGCGCTGGAAAGCGGCGCCTGGGTGGTCAGCGATCGCTTCACCGACGCCAGTTACGCCTATCAGGGCGCCGGCCGCGGCCTGGACGCGCAGTTCATCGCCGATCTGGAACGCCGCGTGGTCGGCATCCGGCCGGCGTTGACCTTGTTGCTGGATGTGCCGGTGGAAGTCGGCCTGCAGCGCATGCGCGGCCGCGGCGCGGCCGATCGGATCGAAGGCGAGCGCAACGATTTCTTCGAGCGCGTGCGCCAGGGCTATCGCGACCGCGCCGCCTCGGCGGCCGAGTCGGAGCGTTTCGAAGTGATCGACGCCAGCCAGACGGTCGATGCGGTCGCCGCGCAGGCGGTCGCGCGTTTGCAGGCGCAGATCGCGCGGGTGCTGCGATGAGCGCGGCGTTCGCGCCCTGGCAGCGGCGCATCTACGATCAGGCCAAGGCCTCGATCCAGGCCGGCCGCCTCGGCCACGGCCTGCTGTTTTGCGGGCCGGCGCAGTTGGGCAAGCGCGCGGTCGCCGAACGGCTCGCGCAAGGCCTGCTGTGCCGCGATCGCAGCGCCCAGGGCGAGCCGTGCGGGCAGTGCCGCAGTTGTTTGCTGCTGGCCGCCGGCACCCATCCGGACTACCAGTTCGTCAGTTTCGTGCCGAACAAGGAAGGCACCCGGCTGCGCACCGAAATCGTGATCGAACAGATCCGCAATCTGTCCGAACGCCTGACCCTGACCCCGCAATACGGTGGCGCCCAGATCGCGATCATCGACCCGGCCGACGCGATCAACACCGCCGCCTGCAACGCCTTGCTCAAGACCCTGGAAGAACCGGTGCCGGGGCGGTATCTGTGGCTGGTCAGTTCGTATCCGGCGCGTTTGCCGGCGACCATCCGCAGCCGCTGCCAGCGCCTGGAATTCCGCCTGCCGCAGACCGACGAAGCGCTGGCCTGGCTGAAGGCGCAAGGCCATGCCGAGGCCGCCACCCGCGAGGCCTTCGATGCCGCGCGCGGACACCCGGGCCTGGCCCACGAGTGGCTGAGCGGCGACGGCTTGAAGCTGCGGCGGGAGGTCGCCGCCGACCTGTCCAAGCTCTCGCGCGGCGAAACCTCGGCGCCGGAGATCGCGCAACGCTGGGTCGGCGACGAACACGCGGCCCTGCGTCTGCGACACGCGTCGGACATCGCGCTTGCCGAAGCCGCTTCCGGCTTGACCGACCCGACGCGCCAGCGCAGTCTTGCGGCTTGGTTCGATCGCGCCAACCGTACCCGCGACCTGTTGCGGACCACGGTCCGCGCCGATCTGGCGGTGGCAGAACTGTTGATGGCCTGGCGCGCCGACGAAGGCCGCCGCGCCGGGGGAGGAAGCAAGGCATGAACGCACCAGCGGGCGCAGCGCGGCAAGGCATCTTGTCGCTGACGATCAAGGACAAGGCCGCGTTGTACAGCGCGTACATGCCGTTCCTGAAATACGGCGGCATTTTCGTTGCCACGCCCAAGCGCTATTTCCTCGGCGACGAAGTGTTTCTGCTGTTGACCCTGCCCGAATCCACCGAGCGCCTGCCGGTCGCCGGCAAGGTCGTGTGGGTGACCCCGACCGGCGCGCAGGGGCATCGCGCCGCCGGCATCGGCGTGCAGTTCGCCGAGACCGCTGAGGGCGATGCGGTCAAGGGCAAGATCGAAGCGCTGCTGGCCGGTACGCTGACCGCCGAGCGGCCTACGCATACGATGTAACTCCGGTTCAACCGATTCGCGGGAAAGGAGTCCGTATGTCATCGACGATGTGCGCGTTGTCGCCAACCGACAAGCGCGCCCAGGCCAAGCGCGTGGGCGACGATCTGCTACGCAATTACGGCAAGAAGCCTTACTACAGCGTCGAGCAAGTCAAAGCGGCGAACCGGCGCAATTCGGTTTCGATCGACGTGGACTGCTGGTCGCACGCGATGTTCAACACCCACGAAGATTTCGACGCCATGCACGCGGCGATGGGCGAGGTGTGCGACTACGCGGCGATGAAGCTGCAGATGCTGCAGGCGGTCGGCGCGGGCGAGAAAAGTTGGTTCGACTTCGACCTGGATCTGTCGTGGCTGGAATTTCCCGACATCGATTGGTCGGCGTTCGATTTTTTCGATTGAGCGCGTGCGCGCCGACCAGTCGTTTGTCGGCGATCTACCTGTAGGAGCGGCGCGAGCCGCGACCGCGACAACGCAACTACGACGGCGGTTTCGCTGTTGCTGCGTTGTCGCGGTCGCGGCTCGCGCCGCTCCTACAGGTAGATCGGGCGGCATCGGTACGAGCTTGGCATACGAAAAAGCCGCGCAATGCGCGGCTTTTTCGTTGCTTGCGAGAACGCGCTTACTTGCGCAACGCCGGCGAATCCCAGCCCGGCCGCGGCGCGAACCGATCGCCGTAACGCGCCTGCAATTGCTTGAGCCGTTCGAGCACGTTGTCCACGCCGGTTTCGCGCACGTACTGGATCGGGCCGCCGCGGAACGGGGCGAAGCCGGTGCCGAAGATCACGCCGGCATCGAGCAGGTCGCCGTCGCTGACCACGCCGTCGTGCAAGCACGCGACCGCTTCGTTGATCAGCGGCAGGATCAGACGGTCTTCCAGATCGTTCGGCGCCTTGTAGTCCTTGGGCAGCTCGGGCTTTTGCGCGCGGCCGTTTTCCCACTTGTACAGGCCCTGGCCGTCCTTCTTGCCGCGCTTGTTCGGCTCGACGTTGGCCAGCGCCGAAGGCACGGTCAGGCCGAGGAACGGCGCCAGTTCCGCGCCGACCCCGGCGGCCACGTCCAGGCCGACGGTGTCGATCAGTTCGATCGGGCCCATCGGCATGCCGAACTTGACCGCGGCCTTGTCCAGCGCCGGGCCCGGAATGCCTTCGGCGAACGCGGTGCCGGCTTCGAGCATGTACGGGAACAGCACCCGATTGACCAGGAAGCCCGGGGTGCCGGCGACCGGCACCGGCAGCTTGTCGATGGCCTTGCAGAACGCGGCCAGGCGCTGCTCGGTTTCCGGCGCCATTTGATCGTGGCGGATGATCTCCACCAGCGGCATCAGCGCGACCGGATTGAAGTAGTGCAAGCCGCCGAACTGGGCCGGACGGCGGATGTGTTCGCGCAGTTCGTCGAGCGGAATCGACGAAGTGTTGGTGGTCAACAGTGCGTCGGGCTTGAGCCGCGGCTCGACCTGTTGGTACAGCTCGCGCTTGGCTTCGGGTTTTTCGATGATCGCCTCGATCACCAGATCGGCGACGTCGGCGCCTGCGCCGGACAGATCGCCCTTCAAGCGCGCGGCCACCGCCGGACGCTTGGCCTCGTCTTTGACCTTCTTGGCGAACAGCGCCTGCGCGCGCTCCAGCGCGCCGTCGATGAAGCGTTGCTCGCGGTCGTTCAAGGTCACTTCGAAGCCCTTGTAGGCCGACCACGCCGCGATGTCGCCGCCCATCACTCCGGCGCCGACCACGTGCACGTTCTTGATCTTCGGCAGCGGCATGCCGCTGCCATCCTTGCCGCCCTGGCCCTTGAGCCGTTCCTGCAGGAAGAACACCCGGATCAGATTGCGCGCGGTCGGCGTGCCCGACAGCTTCACCACCGATTTGCGTTCGGCCGCGAGCTTGGCCTGGATGCCGCCGCTGCTTCGCTCCCAGGTCGAGATCAGCGAATACGGCGCCGGGTAGTGATCTTTCTTGGCCTTGCGCGCGACTTGCTTGATCAGCATCGGCGCGAGCAGCTTGCGCGCCAGCCAGGTGTTGCTGGCCCAGCCCATGAGGCGCTGCTTGAACGGACGCTCGGCGCCGCGCAGGGCGATGCCGGCGGCGGTATCGACCAGCACCGCGGCTTCGGCGGTCTTGTCGACCAGGCCGATCGCGCGCGCGGCCGAGGCCGACAAGGCGCGTCCGGTCAGCATCATGTCGAACGCGGCCGGCGCGCCGACCAACAGCGGCAGACGCACGCTGCCGCCCCAGCCCGGGTAGATGCCCAGCTTCACTTCCGGCAGGCCGATGCGGGTGGACGGATCGGTGCTGGCGACGCGGTAGCGGCAGGCCAGCGAGATCTCGGTGCCGCCGCCCATGCAGAAGCCGTGGATCGCCGCGACCGTGGGGCAGGGCAGCTCGGCCAGACGCTGGAACACCTGCTGGCCGCGACGGATCGCGTCGCCGACCGTGCCCTTTTCGTCGAAGCTCTGGAATTCCTTGATGTCGGCGCCGGCGATGAAGCCGCTGGCCTTGGCCGAGCGCAGCACCAGGCCCTTGGGCGGGTCCAGCGCCAGCCGCTCCAGCAGGCTGTCGAGCTCGATCAGCACTTCCTGGGCGAAGGTGTTGACCGGCGATCCTTCGCGATCGAAAGAGAGCACCAGAACGCCGTCCTCGCGCAGTTCGGTGTGCCAGTGCCGGGCGCGTAAGCCGTCAAACGCGGGGAGGCCGTCGAGGGCTGCAGTCATGCCGCACCATCCGTTCAGGTATGGAATAGGCCGCTATCATCCCGATGTTGTTTCGCTGCCGTCAAATCCGGGCCGCCCAGGCCCGTCCGTTCAGGCGTTTCCGCCGCGCCGTGGCGGCTTATGGGACACTTGGCGGTTGCGAGCGGTCGCCGGCGGCCCCATAAATCCGGCGATTGAACTTTTTCCCCGACAGGGTTGTCCCATTGTTCGGCCATGGCCGAGCTGACAGGAGTGCCGGCGCGGTATGGCCGATAACGAGTTGTTGGACCAGGAGCTGGTCAGGCGTGTCCAGCGCGGCGACAGCGCGGCCTTCGATGCCTTGGTGCGCAAGTACCAGCATCGGATCACCGCGTTGATCGGGCGCTACATTCCCGACTGGAGCGAATGCCAGGACGTGGCCCAGGAAACCTTCATCCGCGCGTACCGCGCGATGGCGAATTTCCGCGGCGACGCCCAGTTCTATACGTGGTTGCACCGGATCGCCGTGAACACCGCCAAAAACTATCTGGTAGCGCAGAACCGCCGCCCGCCGACCGACGACATCGACGCCGGCGACGCCGAGCAGTTCGAGACCGGCATGCGTCTGCGCGATACCGACACCCCCGAACACGAACTGCTGCGGCAGGAAATCGAACGCACGGTCATGCGCGTGGTCGAATCCCTGCCGGAAGAACTGAGGTCGGCGATCACCCTGCGCGAGGTGGACGGCCTGAGCTATGAAGAGATCGCGCAAAAGATGGCTTGCCCGATCGGTACCGTGCGTTCGCGGATCTTTCGCGCTCGCGAGGCCATCGATACGGAACTTCGGCCCCTCTTGGACAATCAAGACCAAGGTACCCAACGCAACCGGGAGCGCGCTCACTGATGGCTTCGACCCCCTTCCTTAACGATGTCGCCGGCGACGACCGCGAGAATCTGAGCGCGCTGTTCGACGGCGAGCTCGATACCGACGGCGCGCGCTTCGCATTGAAGCGGCTCGGTCACGATGCGCAGTGGCGCGAAACCTGCGGCCGTTGGCAGCTGTGCGGCGACGTGCTGCGCGGCCGCGCGCAGGGCACCGCGGCGCCGGGATTCGCCGGCAGCGGTTTCGCCGACCGGGTCAGCGCGGCGATCGCCGCCGACGCGGCCTTGCAGGCGACCCGCGATTCGGTGATCCAGAGCGAGGCCGGCTTGAAGCCGCGCCGCGCGGCGGGTTCCCGGCGCGGTTGGATCGGTGGCGCGGCCTTGGCGGCTTCGGTGGCGGTGGCGGCGTTGTTCGTGGCGCGGCCGTTCGCGGACGAATCCGGCACGGTGGCCGATCCGGCCCAGGTCGCGGCGCAGACGGCGACCGCGGCGCCGACGCAAACCTCGCAATCCAATCCCATTCCCGCGCCGGTACCGGCTCCGGCCGGCGAGGCCCTGGCCGCCGTGCCGGCCGAGGCCGAGCCTTCGCTGACTTCGGCCGATGCGTCGGGCATCGCCGCCGGCGCGGTCGCGGTGGCGGAGATTCCGCGTCGCCTCAATGAGCGCCGTTCGCGCGGCCAGAGCCAGCGCGCCGCGGTGCGCGCCTCCGAGCGTCAAAGCCTGCAGTCGCCGCTGCAACTGGCCGCGGCCGGCGGTGCCGGCCCGGTGGTGGTCGCCGACGCCGCGCACGCCAACCCGTTCCGCCCGCAGCAGAGCGAAGTGCCCGCGGCGCGTCCGTGGCCGCGCGCGACGCTGCCGGGTTATCAGTCCGCGGGCGGTTACACCGCCAGCTATGGCGCCTCGCCCTCGTTCTATCCGTTCGAACCGGCCGTCTCGGCCGCGGCGGAAGAGGCGCGGGCCCGGTCGTCGGCGCAAGACCGGCCGCAGCCGCAGCCCTAAGCCGCGGACCGCGCCAACCGTGGACGCCGCGTCGGCGTCCGCCGTATCGCCCGCGCCGTCGACGACGGCCGGGGTTCTTAAACCAAGCCGAATGCGCGGCGCGTCCGCGCAATGGGCCCGTGTTGTCTCTTCTTCGTCCCTTTCACCGGAAAACTACGTCGTATCGAGGTCGCTGCCCCATGAATCGCCTGACGATGATGAACCTTGTTCCCTCCAGCCGCCTGCGCGCGAGCTCCGCTTCCGGCCGCTTGCGCAGCCGTCCGTTGCAGTCGCTGGCCCTGGTCGGCGCGATCATCGCCGCCCTGCCGGTGGCCTGCACCGCGCAGCCGCCGGCCACGCCGATCGCACCGCCGCCGGCGGCGACTCCGTCCGCGCCGTTGGTGGCCGGGCTGCCGGACTTCACCAACCTGGTCACCCGGGTCGGGCCGGCGGTGGTCAACATCAGCGCCGAAGTCACGCCCAAGCGCGAGCGCAGCGCACGCGGCGGTGGCCCGCAGCTGGATGAAGACCAGATCCCCGAATTCTTCCGCCGCTTCTTCGGCCCGGACGGCATTCCCGGCGGCCCGGGCGGGCAGGGCCCGCGCCAGCCGCGCGGCGGCGCGCGTTCGATCGGCAGCGGCTTCCTGATCTCGCAGGACGGTTACGTGCTGACCAATCATCACGTGGTCGACGGCGCCGACACGGTGACGGTCAAGCTCACCGACCGCCGCGAGTTCAAGGCCAAGGTGATCGGCAGTGATGAGCAGTCCGACGTCGCCTTGCTCAAGATCGAAGCCAAGGGCCTGCCGTTCCTGCGCACCGCCAACGCCAGCCTGACCAAGGCCGGGCAGTGGGTGGTCGCGATCGGTTCGCCGTTCGGCCTGGACCACTCGGTCACCGCCGGCATCGTCAGCGCGGTCGGCCGCAGCAATCCCTATGCGCCGGATCAGCGTTACGTGCCTTTCATCCAGACCGACGTGGCGATCAATCAGGGCAACTCCGGCGGCCCGCTGCTCAACACCAGCGGTGAAGTGGTCGGGATCAATTCGCAGATCTTCTCCAACTCCGGCGGCTACATGGGCGTGAGCTTCGCCATCCCGATCGATGTGGCGATGAATTCGGCCGAGCAGTTGCGCTCCAAGGGCAAGGTCAGCCGTGGGCAGCTCGGGGTGGTGGTGCAGCCGCTGACCTCCGAAGGCGCGCGCGGCCTGGGCTTGCCCGACAGCAACGGCGCGCTGATCAGTCAGGTGCTGGACGGCGGCCCGGCCAGCAAGGCCGGGATCGTGCCGGGCGATGTGATCCGCTCGGTCAACGGCACGGCGGTGCACGAATCCAGCGATCTGCCGCCGCTGATCGGCAATATGGCGCCGGGCTCGAAGGCCAGGCTGGGCGTGTTCCGCGACGGCAAGACGGTCGAGCTCAATGTGGCGGTCAACGAGCTCAACGCCGATGGCACGGCCGGCTTGGCTGGCGGCGGCGATACCGAGCGCGGCGGCGATTCCGCCGGTCCGGCGGTCAAGGGCAACGCCCTGGGCATCGTCGCCCAGGACGTCGACCCCGCCGCTCGTCAGCGTCTGGGCGTGAAGCCGGGCGAGGGTGTGGTGGTGCGCGATCCGGGCACCGCCGCGGGCGATGCCGGCGTGCGGCCGGGCGACGTGATCCTGTCGGTCGGCCGTACCCAGGTCGGCAGCGCCGCGGCGCTGAACCGGGCCCTGGCCGGCACCCAGCCCGGACAGACGGTGATGCTGCTGATCCGGCGCGGGGCCCAGACCCAGTTCATCGCGGTCCAGGCCGGCGACGGCAAGTGATCCCAGGCCCGCCGTCGGCGGCGCCGGCTCCGCAAGGGGCCGGCACGCGGCGGCGGGCGAGCGCGCGACAGGGCGCCCGCCGGCCTCCGGCGGGCGTTCGCGCATCCGCCGGTCGGGTTTGCCGACCCGGGCCGGCGCGGCGATCCGTGAACGCCGCCGGCGGATTTCCGACCTGCGCGCCGCCGTCATCGCGCCGAATCGCCGTCGACGCCGGGGGCTGTGCGATAATCTCCCGTTAATTTTCCTGCCCGTTCACCTTTCGGAGTCGGCGAGTCTCGCGTCGCCCTGCATGCAACTGATCAGAAACTTCTCCATCATCGCCCACGTCGACCACGGCAAGTCGACGCTCGCCGACCGCATCATCCAGCTGTGCGGAGGTCTCGAAGCGCGCGAGATGGAAGCGCAGGTGCTCGATTCCAATCCGATCGAGCGCGAACGCGGCATCACCATCAAGGCCCAGTCCGTGTCCTTGCCGTACAAGGCCAAGGACGGCAAGACCTACCAGCTCAACTTCATCGACACCCCCGGCCACGTCGACTTCAGCTATGAAGTCAGCCGCTCGCTGGCCGCCTGCGAAGGCGCGCTGCTGGTGGTCGATGCGGCCCAGGGCGTGGAGGCGCAGTCGGTCGCCAACTGCTACACCGCGGTCGAGCAGGGCCTGGAAGTGGTGCCGGTGCTCAACAAGATCGACCTGCCCACCGCCGATGTCGACCGCGCCAAGGCCGAGATCGAGGCGGTGATCGGCATCGACGCCGAGGACGCGGTCGCGATCAGCGCCAAGACCGGCCTCAATGTCGATCTGGTGCTCGAAGCGATCGTGCAGCGCATTCCGCCGCCCAAGCCGCGCGACACCGACAAGCTGCAGGCGCTGATCATCGATTCCTGGTTCGACAACTACCTCGGCGTGGTCTCGCTGGTGCGGGTCATGCAGGGCGAGATCGTGCCGGGCAGCAAGATTCTGGTGATGTCGACCGGCCGCACCCATCAGGTCGACAAAGTCGGCGTGTTCACCCCCAAGCGCAAGGAGCTGAGCAAGCTCGGCGCGGGCGAGGTGGGCTGGATCAACGCCTCGATCAAGGACGTGCACGGCGCGCCGGTCGGCGACACCCTGACCCTGGCCAGCGACCCGGCGCCCAAGCCGCTGCCGGGCTTCCAGGAAATGCAGCCGCGCGTGTTCGCCGGCCTGTTCCCGGTCGACGCCGAAGACTATCCGGCGCTGCGCGAAGCCCTGGAAAAACTGCGCCTCAACGATGCCGCGCTGCGTTTCGAGCCGGAAAGCTCCGAGGCCATGGGCTTCGGTTTCCGCTGCGGCTTCCTCGGCATGCTGCACATGGAAATCGTGCAGGAGCGGCTGGAGCGCGAATACGACCTCAACCTGATTTCCACCGCGCCGACGGTGATCTACGAAGTGCTCAAGACCGACGGCACCGTGATCCCGATGGACAACCCGGCCAAGCTGCCGCAGTTGAACATGGTCGAGGAAATCCGCGAGCCGGTGATCCGCGCCAACATCCTCACCCCGCCGGATTACATCGGCAACGTGATCAAGCTGTGCGAAGAAAAGCGCGGCGTGCAGATCGGCATCACCTACATGGCCAGCCAGGTCCAGATCAGCTATGAGCTGCCGATGGCCGAGGTGGTGCTGGACTTCTTCGACAAGCTCAAGTCGGTCTCGCGCGGCTATGCCTCGCTGGATTACCACTTCCTGCGTTTCCAGGAAGGCCCGTTCGTGCGCGTGGACACCCTGATCAACGGCGACAAGGTCGACGCGCTGTCGATCATCGTCCATCGCAGCCACGCCGACCGGCGCGGCCGCGAGCTGTGCGAGAAGATGAAGGACCTGATTCCGCGGCAGATGTTCGACGTCGCCATCCAGGCCGCGATCGGCTCGCAGATCATCGCCCGCAGCACGGTCAAGGCCATGCGCAAGAACGTTTTGGCCAAGTGCTATGGTGGCGACATCAGCCGTAAGAAGAAGCTGTTGGAAAAGCAGAAAGAAGGCAAGAAGCGGATGAAGCAGGTCGGCCGGGTCGAGATTCCGCAGGAAGCGTTCCTGGCGGTGCTTTCCACCGACAGCAAGTGATTAAAGCGGGAATAGGGAGTGGGGAATAGGCAACGGTGGGTTCGGTCGCACTCGATGACCGCGCGCCTCGCCGGAAGGGATTCCCCCAGGTTTTCGTCGCTATCAATTATCGCGGGGACTGAGGTTGATGGATTGAGGTTTCGTTTCAAGTCGCGCTGACGGCGCGGCGGTCGATTCCCGCTCCGGATTCCCCATTCCCGCCCAAAGGAACAAGCATGCGTTGGTTCGAAATCGCCCTGGTGTCGTTGACCCTGTTCACCGGTGTGGTGTGGCTGCTCGACAAGCTGGTGCTGGCCAAACGCCGGGCCTCGCGCGAGGGCCTGCTCGACGACGGCAAAGAGCCGGTCGTGGTGGACTACTCCAAGGCTTTCTTCCCGGTCTTGCTGGTGGTGCTGATCCTGCGCAGCTTCATCGCCGAGCCGTTCCGGATTCCGTCCAATTCGATGATGCCGACCTTGCTGACCGGCGATTTCATCCTGGTCAACAAGTTCACCTACGGCCTGCGCCTGCCGATCACCAACCAGAAGATCCTGGCGATGGGCGAGCCCGAGCGCGGCGACGTGGTGGTGTTCCGGCCGCCGCACCATCCCGAGCAGGACTGGATCAAGCGCATCATCGGTCTGCCCGGCGACAAGGTCAGCTACCGCGACGGCCGCCTGACCGTGAACGGCGAACCGATCATCTACGCGCCCATCGGCACCTACCAGGGCCGCGGAAACGGTACCGAAATGACCGGCGCGCAAGAATTGCGCGAGCAGATCGGCAAGCATGTCCACCGGATCCTGCTGCGCGCCGAGTCGCCGCTGCTGGATCAGGGCGAGGGCGACTGGGTCGTGCCGGAGGGCGAGTATTTTGTGATGGGCGACAATCGCGACAACAGCGAGGACAGCCGATACTGGGGTTACCTGCCGGAGCAGAACCTGCGCGGCCGGGCGTTCCTGATCTGGATGAACTTCGACGGCGGCGTGGATTTTTCCCGGATCGGCAAGAACATTCCGTGACGGTGGGGCCGTCGCGTCGCGGGGGATAGGGCGGCGGTAGCGGAATTCGGCAGTTGGATCGGCGCAATGCATCACTTGGGGATTTGAAACTATGAAACGCAATCAGCGCGGCATCACCTTGCTGGGGTTCATCATCTTGTTGGCCGTCGTCGGCGTGTTCCTCTATGTCGGCATGAAGGTCGTGCCGATGTACATGGAGTTCTATTCGGTCAAGCGCTCGCTGGCGGACATGGCAAAAGAGTCCGACATCGCCCAGGCCGATCCGGCGACGATCCGCGATCGCTTCAACCGGCGCATGAATGTCAGTTACGTCGAGAACATTCAGTCGGAGAACATCAAGTTCGCGCGCAACGACCGCGGGCTCACCGTGATCGTGCAGTACGAAGTCCGCCGTCCCTTGATCGGCAACCTCGACGTGGTCGGCCGTTTCAAGGCCGAGCAAGAAATGCGTAAAGCGGCCGGTGACTGATCCGCTCACCCACCGCTTCGCCAACCCGGCGCTGCTGCAACAAGCCTTGACCCACCGCAGCGCGGGGGCGCCGCATAACGAGCGGCTCGAGTTCCTCGGCGATGCGTTGGTGAATCTGATGGTGGCCGAAGCGCTGTACCAGCGCTGGCCGCAGGCCGATGAGGGCGCGTTGACCCGCGCCCGGGCCGAATTGGTGCGCGAATCGGCGCTGGCGCCGATCGCGCGCGCGCTGGAATTGGGCGGCCGGCTCACGCTCGGCCCCGGCGAAATGAAATCCGGCGGCCATCGCCGCGATTCGATTCTGGCCGACGCGCTGGAAGCGGTGGTCGCGGCGATCTACCTCGATGCCGGTTTCCAGACCTGCCGCGAGCGGGTCCTGCCCTGGTTCCAGGCGGCGATGGAAGCGCTGCCGCCGCCGCACAAGGTCGGCAAGGACGCCAAGACCCGCTTGCAGGAGTGGTTGCAGGGCCGGCAAAAGCCGCTGCCGCTGTACGCGCTGCTGTCGGAAAGCGGCGAGGACCATGCCAAGACCTTCCGGGTCAGTTGCAGCGTCGGCCAACCGGCGGTCAGCGCCGAGGGCGAGGCCGGTTCGCGCCGGGCCGCCGAGCAGCTCGCGGCCGAAGAGGTCTTGCGCCTGCTCAAGGCCGACGACTGAATCGGCCCGCGCCGGTTCCGATCCCGCCGCGCGCGGCCCCAACCCCGTTCCCCGATCCCGAATTTGCCCTCACCGCGCCACGCGCGGACAATTCCCCCATGAATTCTTCCTCGTATCGCGCCGGCCACGTCGCC
Source organism: Pseudomonas sp. CGJS7 (assembly GCF_036961695.1). Classification (NCBI taxonomy): domain Bacteria; kingdom Pseudomonadati; phylum Pseudomonadota; class Gammaproteobacteria; order Pseudomonadales; family Pseudomonadaceae; genus Pseudomonas; species Pseudomonas sp. CGJS7. Next base: position 14,739 of record NZ_JBAMDI010000118.1, read on the forward strand.
GTCATCGGCCGTCCCAACGTCGGCAAGTCCACCCTGGTCAACGCTCTGGTCGGTGCCAAGATCAGCATCGTCTCGCCGCGCCCGCAGACCACCCGTCATCGCTTGCTCGGCATCGCCACCTTTCCCGAAGGCCAGTTGCTGCTGGTCGATACGCCCGGGTTGCATCGCGAACAGAAGCGGGCGATGAACCGGATGATGAACCGCGCCGCGCGCGGTTCGCTGGAAGGCGTGGATGCCGCGTTGCTGGTGGTGCGTGCCGGGCAGTGGGACGACGAAGACACCCTCGCGTTCGACGCGCTGCGCGGCGCCGGCTTGCCGGTGGTGCTGGTGGTCAACCAGGTCGACCGGCTCAAGGACAAGACCGCGCTGCTGCCGTACCTGGCCAAGATCACCGAGGGCCGCGAGTTCGCCGGCGTGCATCCGATTTCCGCGCTCAAGCGCAGCGGCCTGGAGGCCCTGGTCAAGACCGTGCTGGCCTTGCTGCCCGAGCAGGACGCGCTGTACGGCGAAGACGAGATCACCGACAAGAGCCAGCGGTTCCTCGCCGGCGAGATGGTCCGCGAGCAAGTCATGCGTCAGCTCGGCGAAGAGCTGCCGTATGCGACCACGGTGGAAATCGAACGTTTCGAAGTCGACGGCGCGATGCTGCGGATCGGCGCGGTGATCTGGGTCGAACGAGACGGCCAGAAAGCCATCGTGATCGGCAAGGCCGGCAGCCGCCTGCGCGAGATCGGCTCCAAGGCGCGGGTGCAGATGGAGCATCTGTTCGGCGCGAAAGTGTTCCTGGAAACCTGGGTCCGGGTGCGCGAAGGCTGGTCGGACGATGAGGCGGCGTTGCGGCAGTTGGGGTATGAGTGAGAGGCGGGGATAGGGGATAGGGAACCGAAGAAGCGGGACGGGTGCGGTTATGCTGCGCCTGGTGGCGACTTTCGAGCGATAGCTGCGCGCTTGGCGCATCGGCTTCGAATCGCTCCCCATTTTCAATTTCCCACTGCTGGCCTCGATGCGCCTGTCCGCCGAACCCGCCTATGTGCTGCACACACGCCCCTGGCGCGAGACCAGCTTGCTGGTCGAGGCCCTGAGCGAACAGCACGGCCGCATCGGCCTGATCGCGCGCGGTGTGCAAGGGCCCAAGCGGCAGGTGCTACGCGCGGCCTTGCAGCCGTTCCAATACATCCGCGTCGACGCGCTGTTGCGCGGCGAACTGGCGCGCTTGATCGCGGCCGAAGCGGTCGACGCCGCGCCGCGGCTGCACGGCGAAGCGGCGCTGGCCGGGTTCTACGTCAATGAGCTGCTGCTGCGTCTGGTGCCGCGCGGCGACCCGTTTCCGGAGTTGTTCGATCTGTACGGGCGCACCCGCGCCGAACTCGGCGGCGAGCAACTGTCGTGGACGCTGCGCCGTTTCGAGCGCGACCTGCTCGACGCCTTGGGCTCGGGCTTCGATTGGCGGGTGGACGCCGACGGCGCCGCGATCGATCCGGCCGCGCGTTACCGGCTCGATGCCGAACAAGGCCCGCGCCGTTTGCTCAGCGACCGCGGCCACGGCGAACGCAGCGCGGCGGCGACCGGCCGCGCGCTGTTGGCGCTGGCCGACGACGTAGCGCCGGACCCATCGGACTTGCCGGGATTGCGCCACGCGATGCGCAGCGTATTGGTCCACCATCTGGGACCGCGCGGATTGAAATCCTGGGAAATGCTGGCCGAGCTGTCGCGGGTATCGAACAAGCGCGATTGAAAGGCCGAAACCCGAAGTCGGTAAAACGCGAGAGCCGGCGCCAACATCCGGGGATGCATGCACCTGCCGTCCCCAATCCCCAACCCCGCTCTTACCCCGCCTGCTCGATCGTCGCCTGCGCCGCCTGATCGAACTGGGTCAGCAGCGCCTGCGAATCCAACTGCGTCTGCAGCGCCTGCACCGCCAGCGCCAGGCGCGCGGCGCCGACGAAACCGCAACTGGCGCGCAGCTTGTGCAGCTCGCCGCGCATGGCGTCGTGATTGCCCAACTGCGAGGCGGCCAGGATCGAACGCCGCGCGTTCGGCAATTCCTGGGTGAACAAGCCGCGCAAGGTGGCGATGTGGGCGCGGTTGCCGTTGAGCGCGCGCGCGGCGCCGTCGTCGTCCCAGACCGGGCTCTGGCCGGCGTCGGAGCTTGCCGATGCGGCGGGCAGGTCGTGTTCGGGCAGGCCGAGCAAGCGCCGGATCGCGTAACGCACCGCCGCCGCCGGCAAGGGTTTGACCAGCACCTCGGAAAAGCCCGAAGCGATCAGCCGATCGCGCACTTCGCTTTCGCCGGTGGCGGTGTGGGCCAGCGCCGGCGTGCGCGGGTGTTGCCGGCGCAGGCGTTCGAGCAGATCGATGCCGCTGCCGTCGGGCAGGTGCGCATCGAACAGCCACAGTTGGTAATCCTGGCCGGCGCTCAGCGCCATGGCCGCGGCGAGACTGTCGGCGCCGTCGACCAGGGCCGGAATCGCTTCGACGGCCGCGGTGAGGAAGGCGCGGCTGGTCGGATCGTCCTCGACCAGCAGTACGCGTGGGACTTGGGAATTCTTCATTGCCGGTTCGCTTCCGCCCGCTATCCTGCATCCATGCTGCGGACCATGTTACGCCTCCTGATGGGTTTGTCGCTGCCCTTGCTGTGGGCGGCGCCCCCGCATGCTGAGGCGCGCACGCTGAACGCCAAGATGGCGAAGGTTGCGACGGCTGTTGCAACTTTGGAACAAGTTCAGCTGCGCCTGAGCTGGCCCGAAGGCGCCGAGCGCGGCGAACTGGAATTGCGGGCCGGGCTGATCCAGGCGCCGGACCTGGGCTATCGCTATCGCGACGTGCTCTGGCGCTGCCCGTTGCTGCGCGACGGCAGCGGCGGCTGGCGCTGCGAAGGCGAGCTGCGCGGCGCCGGCGGGCGGCCGTTGCGGCTGGCGCTGGACCTGGGCGTGGCCAGCACCGACGCGCGCCTGAGCCAGGGCGCCAGCGCGCTGGCGCTGCGCCGCGCCGCGGCCACGCCGGACATCACCCGGATCGAATTGACCCGGGTGCCGCTGGCCTGGGCCCAGGCGCTGGTCGCGCAGGCCTGGCCGCAAGGCCGGATCAAGGCCGGCAGCCTCGACGGCCATCTGGATATCGCCGCGCCCGAACGGCAACCGCTGCGCATCGCCGGCCCGCTGCGCCTGACCGGCGCGGCGCTGGAAACGCCGGACGGGCTGATCGCCGCGGAAAAGCTCGGCGCGCAATTGCGCATCGACGCGCAGATCGATCGCGGCAGCCGGGTCGCGGTCGACGGCCGCTTGCTCGGCGGCGAGATGCTGTTCGGCAACGCTTACCTGTCGATGCAGCAGCGCCCGATCGATCTGAACCTGCAAGCCGCGCAGAACCCGGGCGAGGGCTGGCGATTGCCGCAATTCTCGTGGCGCGACGGCGGCATTCTGGCGATGCGCGGCAGCGCCGAACTCACCCCGCAGGCCGACTTGGCGGCACTGGACCTGGACCTGAGCAGCGCCGATCTGGCGCCGCTGCGCGATGGTTACCTGTCCGGTTTCCTCGGTCTGGCCGGGCTGGCCAAGCTGCAGATGTCCGGGGCGATGCAAGCGCGGCTGCGCATGCGCGGCGGCGAGTTGGAGCAGGCCGAAGCGAGCTTGCGCGGGGTCGGTCTGAACGACGATCAAGGCCGGTTCCGCTTTTCCGGCCTGGACGGCACCGTGGCGTATTCGGCCGACGCGCCGCGCGACAGCGAGCTGGGTTGGCGCGAGGGCGCTTTGCACGGGCTGGAATTCGGCGCGGCGCGGTTGCCGTTCGCCAGCGGCGATGGCGAACTGCGCCTGCAACGCGCGGTCGACTTCCCGATGCTCGGCGGGCGGGTGGGCCTGGACGGTCTGCGCCTGCGTCCGCCGGCCGGCGGCAAGGGACTGGACGTGCGGTTCGGGCTCAATCTCGATCGTCTCGACATCGGCCGATTGGCCAAGGCGCTGGACGGCCCGGCCTTCACCGGCGAGCTCAGCGGCCGCTTGCCCGAAGCGCACTACGCCGACGATCGGCTCGAACTCAACGGCGGCCTGACCATGCAGTTGTTCGGCGGCACCGTGGCGGTGTCTTCGCTGGCGATGGAGCGCCCGTTCGGGGTCGCGCCGACCTTGAGTTCGGATCTGGCCTTGAGCGACATCGACCTGGAGTCGCTGACCGGGGTGTTCGGTTTCGGCAGCATCACCGGGCGCTTGTTCGGGCGGGTGGATCAGCTGCGGCTGGTGGATTGGCAGCCGACCGCGTTCGACGCCGAACTGCATACCCGCAAGACCCGCGGCGTGCGCCAGCGGATCAGCCAGCGCGCGGTCCAGGATCTGTCCAGCGTCGGCGATTCGTCCTTCGTCGGCAGCCTGCAGGACCGGCTGCTCGGCTTTTTCGACGATTTCGGCTACGCCCGCCTGGGTATTTCCTGCCGTCTGGCCGAGGAGGTCTGCCACATGGACGGGCTGGGGCCGGCCAAGGCCGCGCCCGACGGCAGTCGCGGCTTCACCATCGTCCAGGGCGCCGGCGTGCCGCATCTGGACGTGGTCGGTTACAACCGCCGGGTCGACTGGCCGACCTTGCTCGAACGCCTGGAGGCGGTCAGCAAGGGCGATCTGAAACCGGTGGTTCAGTGAGTGGGCCCGGCGTGAATCGGACCCATCCTGGCCGGGTAGCCTTGCCGTTCAACGGCGCCGTGGTTCAATAGCGCCGTTCGTTTCAATCCGCGCTCGCACGCGCACAACCAGAAGGATTCGCTCATGCGCCGTTGGATGGGAGTACCGGTCGCCGCCGTGATGTTGACGGCTTGCGTGACCATCAACGTCTATTTCCCGGCCGCCGAGGCCAAGGAAGCGGCGAAGGAATTCGTCGAGAAGGTGATCGGCGACCAAGCGGTCACGCCGACGCCGGAAGCGCCTAAGGAAGGCGGCAAGCCCGGCGGCAGCGCCTCGCTCGACGCGCCCAGGCTGGAGTGGGGCCAACTGGCCAGCCGGATCGACTGGTTGTCGGTGGTCGGCATCGGCAGCGCGCGGGCGCAATCGCCGGACATCTCGATCAAGACCCCGGCCATCCAGGCGATCCAGTCGCGCATGGCCCAGCGTTTCGACGGCCAGTTGCGCGCGCATTTCGATTCCGGCGCGCTGGGCTTCACCAACACCGGCACGGTCAGCGTCCGCGATGCGGCCAAGATCCCGCTGTCCGACCGCGTCGGCGTCAATCAGGCGGTGGCCGACCAGGGCCGCGATTCGGCCGCGGTGTATCGCGAGATCGCCGTCGCCAACGGCCACCCCGAGTGGGAAGGCCAGATCCGCCAGGTGTTCGCCCGGCAGTGGATCGACAGCGCCAAGGGCGGCTGGTGGTATCAGGATGCCGGCGGCGGCTGGAAGCAGAAGTAAGCCCGACCCGGCAATGGTTGAGCAAAAGGCCCGCGCAAGCGGGCTTTTTGCTTATTCGGCCGCCCGCGGCGGCGGTTTCCCAATCCCCAATCCCGCCCATGCGACAATGCGCGCCCTTTGATTCCTGCCAGCAGCTGTGGCCCGCATCGATCAAACCCCCTTCGAGGTCGCCATCACCGGCCTCACCCACGACGGCCGTGGCGTCGCCCGGCGCGCCGATCCCAAGAACCCCAACGACGCCGGCAAGGCCATTTTCGTCGCCGGCGCCTTGCCGGGCGAGCGGGTCATGGCCAAGCAGACCGCGCGTTCGCGCAGCTTCGATGAGGCGGTGACGCTGCAGGTGCTGGAGCCTTCGGCCGACCGAGTCGAGCCGCGCTGCGCGCATTTCGGCACCTGCGGCGGCTGCGCGCTGCAGCACATGGCCGAGGAACAGCAGATCGTGGCCAAGCAGCGCGTGCTGATGGAGAACTTCGAACGCATCGGCCATGTGATGCCCGAACGGGTGCTGCCGGCGCTGACCGATTCGGCCTGGGGCTATCGCCGCAAGGGCCGGTTTTCGGTGCGCCGGGTCGAGAAGAAAGACAAGACCCTGGTCGGTTTCCGCGAAACCGATCCGCGTTTCGTCGCCGACATCGCCCGCTGCGAAACCGTGATCCCCGAGGTCGGCGACAAGATCGGCGCGCTCGCCCGCTTGATCGACGGCCTGCAGGCGCGCCGGGAAATTCCGCAGGTGGAATTCATCGGCGGCGACCGCATGGACGACGGCGACAACGCTCACAGCGGCATCGCCCTGACCTTCCGTCACTTGGCGCCGCTGTCGCAGGCCGATCTGGAGGCGCTGACCGCGTTCGGCCGCGAACACGAATTCGCGATCTTCCTGCAACCCGGCGGCGTGGAGAGCGTGCACCCGCTGTGGCCGGCCGATCCGCGCCTGGCGTTCTCGCTGCCGCAGTGGGATTTGCGCCTGAGTTTCCGCCCGCTGGACTTCATCCAGGTCAACGCCGGGCTCAACGGCCACATGATCCAGCACGCGCTGGATCTGCTCGATCCGCAGCCGCAGGACCGGGTGCTGGATCTGTTTGCCGGATTGGGCAACTTCACCTTGCCGTTGGCGCGCCGGGTGCGCGAGGTGGTCGGCGTGGAAGGCGAGGCCGGCCTGGTCAAGCGTGCGCGCGAGAACGCCGAGCTCAACGGTCTGGGCAATGCCCAGTTCTATGCCGCCGATCTGGGCAAGGATCTCAGCGGCGAGCCGTGGATGCGCGAAGGCTTCGACCGGCTGTTGCTGGATCCGCCGCGTTCGGGCGCGGATTTCGTTCTGACCCAACTGCCGCTCAAGCAATTCAAGCGCATCGTTTACGTCAGCTGCCATCCGGCGTCGCTGGCGCGCGATGCGGGTTATCTGGTGCGCGAGAAGGGCTGGAAGCTGCGTGCGGCGGGGGTGATGGACATGTTCCCGCATACCGCGCATGTGGAATCGATCGCGATGTTCGAGCGCTGAGGAGTCGCGGGCGTGGCCGATGCGCTGATCGAGGCCTTTATCGAAAAATGGCTGGATTTCAGCCTGAAGGTCCGTGAGAAGCAGGGGGTGGATGAGGCCCTGTTCGAGGATCTGGTCGAACTGCTCGAACAGATCAAGTCGGCGCTGGAAGGCGAGGATCGGATTCCGAAGAAGCTGGCCGATATTTTTCTGGACCTGTGGGGCGCGTTGGCCAGTTGCGCGGATGGCTACGACGAGCCGGCGCGCGACAGGATCTATACGGCGGCCGATCATCTGGTTTTCTATGCTCGGGAAATATGTTGGAGCTGATGGGGTGGAGAGAGGGAGGCCGCGGCAGACTCGGCCATCGTCGATCCCACCACCGTCATTCCGGCCACCGTCATCTCAACCACCGTCATTCCGGCGAAAGCCGGAATCCATTTTGATTCTGCTGTTGCGGTTCGCTCCTTAGCTCTAAAGCAAGAGCAAGATCAAAATGGATTCCGGCTTTCGCCGGAATGACGGTGGTGAGAGATCGCAATGGATCTTGCTTTCGCCGGAATGACGGGGGAGGGCAGGCGCGGCACGTGCGGCTGCTCAGCAAGGGTTCGCGGCGCGGGCGGTGATTGCGGCCTCTGCGCGCGGACTTTGGGTTCGGCGTTGTTTTTACTTTAGGAAATTCCCGTGGGCATCGAAATCGAACGCAAATTCCTGGTAACCGGCGACTCGTGGCGCCAAGCCGCGCACAAGGTCGTGCCGATGGCGCAGGGCTATCTCAACGATCTGGCGGCGATGGACGCCGGCGCGATGAAGGCCTCGGTGCGGGTGCGGATCGCCGGCGATGAGGCCTTCCTCAATCTGAAATCGCGCGAGCTCGGCCACACCCGCCAGGAGTTCGACTATCCGATCCCGGTCGAGGACGCGCGCGGGCTGCTCGCGCTCAGCGTCGGCGGGATGGTCGACAAGCGCAGGCATTACGTCGAGTTCGAAGGCCATCTGTGGGAGGTCGACGAATTCCTCGGCGACAACGCCGGGCTGGTGGTGGCCGAGATCGAACTGGCCAGCGCCGACACCGCCTTCGCCAAGCCCGACTGGGCCGGCGCCGAGGTCACCGACTCGGTGCGTTACTACAATCTGGCCTTGGCGACCCGGCCGTATGCGCAATGGAGCCAAGCCGAGCGCGACGGCGTCGCCTGAGCGACTCCGCGCGGGCCTCGGCCCCGACGCGTTCCCAGCCGGGCCGCTAGCCCGCAAACCCGCGGCGCCGGCGCCGAAACTCGCCGCCGAAGCCCGCTAACCCCTCCGCGTGGCGGCCCGGCACCGGCGAGGTGCCCCGCCGCGCTATCTGCGCGACAATAAGCGCCGCGCACACCGCGCTGTTTCTCCTTCAGGAGTTCCGCATGCTCGTGATCGGCGTCGCCGGTACCGAACTCACCGCGCAGGAACGCGACTGGTTGCAGCACGATGCCTGCGCCGGCGTGATCCTGTTCAGCCGCAACTTCGCCTCCAAGGCCCAGGTCGCCGAGCTGTCGGCCGCGATCCGCGCCGCCGCGCCGCGGCCGCAGTTGATCTGCGTGGACCAGGAAGGCGGGCGCGTGCAGCGCTTCCGCGAAGGCTACAGCGCGCTGCCGCCGCTGGAAGTGTTCGGCAAGATGTACGCCAACGACCCGCGCGCCGCGCTGGAACTGGCCGAGGAACACGCCCAGCTGATGGCCCGCGAAGTGCAGGCCAGCGGCGTGGACCTGAGCTTCGCGCCGGTGGTCGATCTGGGCCGCGGCAATCTGGCCATCGGCAATCGCGCCTTCGATGCCGATCCGCGCGTGGTCGCCGAGTTCACCCGCGCCTACATCCGCGGCATGCACGCGCAAGGCATGGCCGCCACGCTCAAGCATTTCCCCGGCCACGGCTCGGTGCTGGCCGATACCCATTTCGACGCCGCCGCCGATCCGCGCACGCTGGAGGAACTGCGGGCGACCGACCTGGTGCCCTTCATCGCCGGCATCCAGGCCAAGGCCGACGCGGTGATGATGGCGCACGTGTCCTATCCGGCGGTGGCGCCGGAGCCGGCCGGTTATTCGCGCCGCTGGATCGAAGAGATTCTGCGCGGCGACCGCGCCGACGGCGGCATGGGTTTCCGCGGCGTGGTCTTCAGCGACGACATCGGCATGGCCGCCGCGTTCTCGGCCGGCGGCGTGCGCGCGCGCATCGACGCGCACCTGGACGCCGGTTGCGATGTGGTGCTGGTCTGTCATCCGCAGTTGGTAGAAGAGTCGTTGAGCGCGGTCGCCGGCCGCAGCCTCAACACCGCCGCATTGGTCGGCTTGATCGGACGCGGCGCGCTGGGCTGGGACGGCCTGATCGCCGACGCCGGTTACACCGACACCCGCACCCGTTTGGAAGGATTGGCTTGATGAGCAACAACGACTTGGTCTCGGCGCTGGAAAACGCCGACCTGATCTTCGACCGGCGCAGCCTGGAGCGCGAAATCGCGCGCATGGCGGTGCAGATCCGCAACGACTACGCCGGCAGCCGGCCGGTGTATCTGACCATCATGCACGGCGGCCTGCCGTTCGCCGCGCAACTGGCGATGGAGCTGGGCGAGCGCGGGCTGGATCTGGAATTCGATTACCTGCACGCCACCCGTTACCGCGGCGCCACCACCGGCGCGGACCTGGTCTGGAAGCATCGCCCGGCCACGCCGCTGCGCGGCCGCCGGGTGTTGCTGGCCGACGACATCCTCGATGAAGGACATACCTTGCACGGCATCCGCGAATGGTGCCGCGAGCAAGGCGCGGCGGAAGTGCGCATCGCCGCGCTCGCGGTCAAGGCCCACGACCGTTGCGTCGACGGCCTGCGCGCCGATTACGTCGGCGTGGAAGTGCCCGATCGCTACGTATTCGGTTACGGCATGGATTTCCACGAGCAGGGCCGCAACTTGCCCGCGATCTACGCATTGAAGGATTGAGATGAGCGAGCAGGGCATCGATCTGGCCGTGATCGGCGGCACCGGGCTGTACCGCATCGCCGAATTGAGCGAGGTGGAAACCCATCAGCCGGTCACGCGTTACGGCGCGCCGTCCGGGCCGGTGCGGGTGGGTTTGCTGGGCGGGCGCCGCGTCGCGTTCCTCGCCCGTCACGGCGAAGGCCATTCGCTGCCGCCGCATCAGATCAACTACCGCGCCAATCTGGCCGCGCTGCAAGCGCTCGGTGCGAGCCGCGTGCTCGCGCTCAATACGGTCGGTGGAATTACCGAACGGTTCGGGCCGCGCGCGCTGGGTTGTCCGGATCAGCTGATCGATTACACCTGGGGCCGCATCTCCACGATCTGCGAGGAACCCGGCACCGAAGTGCTGCACGTCGATTTCGGCGAGCCCTACACCCGCGCGTTGCGCGCGGCGGTGCTGGCCGCGGCGCAGCGCGCCGGCGTGGCGCTGGTCGATGGCGGTTGCTACGGCGCCACCCAGGGCCCGCGTCTGGAAACCCGCGCCGAGATCGCGCGGATGCGTCGCGACGGTTGCGATCTGGTCGGCATGACCGGCATGCCCGAAGCCGGCCTGGCTCGCGAAATGGGCCTGGATTACGCGTGTTTGGCGATCGTCGCCAACTGGGCGGCCGGCGCCGGTCCGGATCCGGATGAGGTCATCACTTTGCAGGATGTGCTCGACAACGTCGCGGTGGCCTCGGCCGGTTTGCCGGCGCTGTTGACCGCGTTGCTGCAAGCCTGCGAGTGACCGCAGTCGCATAAACGCGATCGGCCGAAAATAATCTGGCCGGATGTGGCTTCAAAAAACGTGTGCGATGCCGTCACGCTGAACCGTTGTCATCCAACGGCACAGTTTGCATACTCGCCAGGCGTCTATCGCCAATGCGGCGGCGACGCACGTCAACGCATCCAGCATGAGGTCAATAAGGATATGCAGTACGGCACCGTGAAGTGGTTCAACGACGCCAAGGGCTTCGGGTTCATTTCTCCCGAAGATGGCAGCGCGGATGTATTCGTGCACTTCTCCGCGATCAACGCAAAGGGCTTCCGCAGCTTGCAGGAAGGTCAGCGCGTCAGCTATCAGCTGACCCAGGGTCCCAAGGGCGCGCAGGCGTCCGAAGTGGCTCCGGTGGTTTGATTCGCGTTGCCCGGCAGGGCAATGTCTGGCCCGATCGCATCGGACAGTTTCCAGGGCCCCGCTTCGGCGGGGCCTTTCTTTTTGAGGAGTGAGCGGAGAGGAGTGAGGAGTGAGTAACGGCAACAGCCGCAAGGACCGCTTTGCTCACTCCTCACTCCTCTCCGCTCACTCCTCGCTCTAGATCCAGGCAGCCCGCCCGGAGCCGCCCCATAGATCCCTTGCCCCCGTTCGCCTTGAGGAGTGAGCGCAGAGGAGTGAGCAACGGCAACAGCCGCGAGGACCGCTTTACTCACTCCTCACTCCTCTCCGCTCACTCCTCGCTCTAGAATCCAGGCAGCCCGCCCGGAGCCGCCCCATGGATCCCTTGCCCCCGTTCGCCACCCATCGGGTCGAGAACCAGCCGCCGCCGTTCGCGCCGCGCGACCTGTGGAGCGACGACGCGGTCTTGCGCGATGCGGTCGATCGCCAGGGCGGCGCCGGCTTCGCCGCGCAGTTGGCCGGTTACGGCGTGCTCGCCGGCGGCGAGATCTACGCGCTGAGCTTCGACGCGCACCGCGACAAGCCGCGTCTGCGCAACTACGACGCCTACGGCCACCGCATCGATCTGGTCGAATTCCATCCGAACTACCACGCGATCATGCGCGCGGCCATCGAGCACGGCGTCGCCGGTCTGTCCTGGCACGATCCGCGCCCCGGATCGCACGTCGCGCGCGCGGCGCTTAGCTATCTGCATCATCAAGTCGAACCCGGCACCAGCTGCCCGCTGACCATGACCCACGCCTCGGTGCCGGTGTTGCGGCATGCGCCGGCGCTCGGCGAGTGGATGCGCAAGGCCGCCGCGCCGCACTACGACGGCCGCGACGTCGCCGGCGCCGACAAGGCCGGGCTCACCCTGGGCATGGGCATGACCGAGAAACAGGGCGGCTCGGACGTGCGCGCCAACCAGACCGTGGCCACCGCGATCGGCAACGATGAGTACGAGCTGGTTGGCCACAAGTGGTTCTTTTCCGCGCCAATGTCCGACGGTTTCCTGGTGCTCGGGCAAGCCGCGGGCGGCCTGACCTGCTTCCTGATGCCGCGCTGGCATCCGCACGGCGGCAAGAACGCGCTGCGGCTGATGCGGCTCAAGGACAAGCTGGGCGATTGGTCCAATGCGTCTTCGGAGGTCGAATTCCAGGGCGCCTGGGCGCAACGCATCGGCGAGGAGGGGCGCGGGGTGGCGACCATCATCGAGATGGTGATGCTGACCCGCCTGGACTGCATGCTGGGTTCGGCCGCGGAAATGCGCATGGCCTTGGCGCAGGCGCTGCATCACGCCCGTCATCGCCGCAGCTTCGGCAAGCCGTTGATCGATCATGCGTTGATGCGCAACGTGTTGGCCGACTTGGCGATCGAGTCCGAGGCCGCGACCGAGTTGGCGATCCGCGTCGCCGGCGCGATCGATCGCGCCCCGGTCGATCCGCGCGAAGCCGCGTTCGCGCGCATCGCCACCGCGATCGGCAAATTCTGGATCTGCAAACGCGCCGCGGCCTTCGTCAACGAGGCGCAGGAATGCCTGGGCGGCGCGGGCTATGTCGAAGAATCGATCCTGCCGCGGCTGTACCGGCAGGCGCCGCTCAATTCGATCTGGGAAGGCAGCGGCAACATCCAGTGCCTGGACGTGCTGCGCGCGCTGAGCCGCGAACCCGAAGCAGGGCAGGCGCTGCTGGCCGAGCTGGAACGCGCGCGCGGCCGGCATCCGGCATTGGACGCACGCATCGACGAAATCGCCGCGGCGCTGCGCGCAGGCGCATTGCCGCAGGAAAGCCAGATGCGATTGTGGGTCGAGCGCCTGGCCTTGGCTTTGCAAGCCGCGCTGCTGTTGCTGGCCGGCCGCCCCGGCGCGGACGGGTTCTGCCGCAGCCGGCTCGATGGCGCGCACGGCTTGGGCTTCGGCACGTTGCCGGGCGATCTGGACCTGGAAGAGATTCTGCAAGGAGCGCTGCCGACATGAACAACACTCTGACGCTGTCGATCTGTTTGTCGCTGGCCGCGACCGTATGCCTGCCGGCTTTGGCGCGCACGCCCCCGGCGATGGCGCCGGCCGCGCAGCGCGCCGACCGCATCGTGGTCGACAAGTCCGAACGGCGCATGCAGTTGTTCCGCAACAACATGGTCATCCGCACGTATTCGATCCTGCTCGGCGACGCGCCGGTCGGACACAAGCGCCAGCAGGGCGACGAGCGCACGCCCGAAGGCGAATACCGGATCAGCGGACGCAATCCCAACAGCCGCTTCCATCTGTCGCTGCGGGTGTCGTATCCCAATCAGGCCGACCGCAAGCAGGCCGCCGCGCGCGGGGTGGATCCGGGCGGCGACATCATGATTCATGGCGGCACGCCGGCGGGTTATCGGCGCGACTGGACCGATGGCTGCATCGCGCTCAGCGACAAGCAGATCGAGGAAGTGTGGAGTCTGGTACCCACCGGTATACCGATCCGGATCGATCCGTAATCGCGCCCCTTCGCAAGCGCGATGCCGGCCGCGGACGATTCGGGTCGCTGAATCGGCGCAACTCAGCGGCAAGGGGCTTTTCCGGCCGCGAATTGCAGCGATCTCGCGCTTCGGCGATACCGGCCGTCGCCTGTTTCGGCGAGGTTATGCCCGGCCAACGCGGTTGGGTGTAAGGTCGGCGGAGGCGGCCATCCGGGCCGTCGCGGGAGGTGCACCATGCGTGGTTCACGTAAATCCCAGGCGCTGGCGCTGATCGCGCTGGCCGCGATACCGCCGCCGGCGCATGGGTCGGATTTCTCGCTTGCCTTGTTCTGGTTGAGCCGCGGCGCGGGTCTGTTCGCGGTGTGTCTGCTGAGCGTGTGGCTGTTGAGCGAATTCAAGCGCAGCGACTGATCGGCCATCGAACGCGGCCGATCGCTGCCGCGGCAGGCAGCGGCTGACGATGATCGCCAGAAGCGCGGGCGATAGCGAAGCGAAGGCATCGAGCTATTGCGTGCGGGGCGCATCTGCGCTGAAGTGCGCCGGGCCGACGGGCGCATATCAACGGAATGAGCCTATGTCATCGCTCCACCGCACCAAGGCTTGCCTGCGCATCTGGGGCGATGAGCTGATCCCGGATGAGGTCAGCGCATTGCTCGGTGCGCCGCCATCGAATTCGCACAGCAAAGGCGATGAGCTGTCGATAGGTCTCGGGCGCGTGCGCATCGCCAAAACCGGATCGTGGCGGCTGGTCGCGCAGCAACGAGAGCCAGGCGATCTGGACGCGCAAATCGGTGAGTTGTTCGCTCAGCTGAGCGACGATCCGGCCGTGTGGGCGCAACTGGGCTCGCGTTTCGAGCTGGATTTGTTCTGCGGCTTGTTCATGGCCAGCGGCAACGACGGCGAGGGAATCGGTCCGCGCAATCTGCGTTTGCTCGGCGAACGCGGGATCGAGTTGATCCTGGATATCTACGATCCGATCAAGGAATCGGCGTCGTCGTAGGCGGGTTTCCGCGTGCGCTGAACATCGCGTCGCCGATTTGCGCATCGTGAAGTTAGTCGGCGATTCCGCTGCGTCGCAACAGCCGAATAAATCGCTACATACCGCGCCGAATTCTCCCTGCGTTCGTTCAGTGGCTTATTCCAATAAGCGTTCTTGTGACGCGCCTCGGACTCCGCGTGTGACCTGACCAGGGATGCGCGCCTTGCGTTGCGCGCGCAGTTATTTTTAGCTGGGACGGCCCCGCAAGCGACGCGTGCACGCGCGCTTGCCGATCTGGGCCGCCGTTAGCGCAACGGCGTCGAGAAGCCAGACGGCTTCGTCTTGTCGATCCCCATGTCAGATTCCCTCTAAGGAGTTCTTCGCATGTCCGTATCGAAAATCCGCTCGCGCCGTTCGTTCGCGCGCGCTTCCGTTTTCTGTGTGGTGGCCGCGGCCGCCGCGCTGTCCTCCGGTGCCGCTTTGGCCGCCGATCGAGTCAGTCCCGAACTGAAATTCGCGATGCAACGCGACCTGGGAATCTTCCCGGGACAGCTCGCGCAATACCTGCAAACCGAAACACTGGCGCAGCGCCAGGGCGCGGCGATTCAGCGCGAACTCGGCGACCAGTTCGCCGGCAGCTGGATCGAACGCAACGCCGACGGCAGCTTCCGCTTCGTCGCCGCCAGCGCGGGTGCGCGCAAGTCGACCACGCTGGGCGGGGTGGAAGTGCGCACGGTGCGCCACAGCCTCAAGCAATTGCAGCACTCGATGGATCTGCTCGACGCCGGCGCAGGCGCGCGGGTCAAGGGCATCAGCAAGCCGCTCAGCGGCGTGCAGTCGTGGTATGTCGATCCGCGCAGCAACAGCGTGGTGGTCAAGGTCGATGAAGGCGCGGTCGACGCCGGCGTCGATTTCGTCGCGCTCAGCGGCGCCGACAGCGGCGCGGTGCGGATCGAAACCTCGCCCGGCCAGTTGCAGACCACCGCGACCATCATCGGCGGCATCGAATACTCGATCAACAATGCCAGCCTGTGCTCGGTCGGGTTCTCGGTCACGCGCGGTGCGACCAAGGGCTTCGTCACCGCCGGCCACTGCGGCACGGTCAACGCGGTCGCGCGCATCGGCGGCGCTCAGGTCGGCACCTTCGCCGGCCGGGTGTTCCCCGGCAACGACCGCGCCTGGGTCAGCCTGACCAGCGCGCAGACGCTGCAGCCGTGGGTGAGCAACTACAGCGGCGGCAACGTGGTCGTGCGCGGCAGCGCCGAAGCCGCGGTCGGCGCGGCGGTGTGCCGCTCGGGCCGCACCACCGGTTATCGCTGCGGCAACATCACCGCCAAGAACGTCACCGCCAACTACGCCGAGGGCGCGGTGCGCGGTTTGACCCAAGGCAATGCGTGCATGGGCCGCGGCGATTCGGGCGGCTCGTGGATCACCAGCGCCGGTCAGGCGCAGGGCGTGATGTCGGGCGGCAACGTCCAGTCCAACGGCAACAACTGCGGCATTCCGGCGTCGCAGCGCAGCAGCCTGTTCGAACGCGTCGGGCCGATCCTGAGCCAATACGGCTTGAGCCTGGTCACCGGCTGATCCCGGCATGGGTCGCGGCACCGCGCTTGCCGCGGTGTCGATACGAACGCCCCGCAGCGATGCGGGGCGTTCTTTTTTTGGCGGATGCGATCCGGATGCCGATACGGTGTGGAATTGATATCGGATGAAATCGCGATATGCCGTAAAGAACGCGCGATGCGCAGTTTCATTTCGGGTCGATTCGCGGCGTCGGAATCGTGCCGAGCTAATCGAATTAGTACTCGTCTGATTTGCGGCCTTAGTGTGACGCATTTCAAAGGATTGGGTCGATTCGCTCTGCCGGTTCGATTGTGCCGCGTCGATTTGTCCCGTTATCTGGATCTGCCCGGCGAGAACGCCGTGGCGCTCCCGAGGGCGTCGCGTGCGGCGAGCAAGCCCGCGGCACACTGCGTCAGCGCGGCTGGCGTTTCTGATCGACTACGGAGTTTCTTCAATGACTGTTACCAAAAATTCTCGACGCGCTCTGGTCCGTTCGTCGTTGCTGGGATTGGCATCGGCGGGTTCGCTGGTTTGCGGTACGGCGTTCGCCGCCGGCGCGATCGATGCGCGTCTGCAGCAGGCCATGCAGCGCGATCTGGGCATCTCCGCCAAGCAGTTGCCGCAGTACCTGCAGACCGAACTCACTTCGTTGAAGCAAGCCGGCGCCGCCAAGCGCGCGTTGGGCTCGACCTTCGCCGGCAGTTGGATCGAGCGCAAGGCCGATGGCAGCTTCGCTTTCGTGGTCGCCAGTTCCGGCACCGGCAAGGCCGCGCGCAATCTCGGCGGGGTGGAGGTGCGCAGCGTGCGCCACAGCCTGCGCCAGCTGGAAACTTCGTTCAGCGCGCTGGAAGCGTATGCGGGTTCGCGCGTGGCCGGCATCAGCAAGCCGCTGGGTGGCGTGCATTCCTGGCGCGTGGACCCGGTGACCAACTCGGTGGTGGTCGGCGTCGCCGCGGGGGCGCAGGCGGAGGCCATTGATTTCGTGGCGCTCAGCGGAGCGGATGCGGCGGCGGTTCGTTTTGAAACCGAAGAGGGCGCGCCGCAATTGTTTGCCGACGTGTATGGCGGCCAACAGTACACGTTCCAGGATGGCTCGCCTCCGAAGTGGTACGTTTGTTCGACCGGTTTCGCCGTGACCAAGGGCGCAACCAGAGGCTTCGCCACCGCAGGCCACTGCGGCACGGCCGGCTTGGCCGCTTTCCTGGGCAACAGCCAGTCGCGGACGCCGCTGGGCAGCTTCGCCGCATCGAATTTCCCAGGCAACGATATGGCCTGGGTGTCCATCAATCCCGAGCACACCCTGAGCGGCCGAGTCACCGATTACAACAACGGCTGGGTGTCGGTGAAGGGCAGCAACGAAGCAGCGATCGGCGCGGCTGTGTGCCGCTCCGGCCGCACCACGTTCTACAAGTGCGGCACCATCCGTTCCAAGAACGTCAGCGTCAACTACGGTCTGCTCGGCCGAGTCACCGGACTGACCGAAAGCACCGCCTGCGCGGGCGGCGGCGATTCGGGCGGCTCGTGGATCACGCCGGACGGCCAGGCCCAAGGGGTGACCTCGGGCGGCAACGTCAAGTCCGATACCAAGGAAAACTGCACGATCGCCGAGGCTCAGCGCAAGACCTGGTTCCAGCCGCTGAACCCGCTGTTGAGCAAGTACGGCTTGACCTTGGTCACCAACTGACCGCGATTCGCATTTGATCGTGGTACCGACGCCCCGCATCGCGGGGCGTCTTTTTTTGCGTGCGGTGGCGCGGATTTGCCTGCGCCGGCGAAATCGCGGCGTTCCGGCCGGGGACCGCGAAATCAAAATGGATTCCGGCTTTCGCCGGAATGACGGTGGCCAGGGGTTCGTCGCAAACGACGCCCGGCAGGATTGGGTCGGAACAACGGCAGGCAAATTTTCAGCGACGACGGCTGGCCGAGTTGTGCGGTCGTGTCGCCGGCGTTCAATCCAGAAATTGCAGCTTGGCCAGCTCCGCATACAACCCGCCTTCGGCCAACAACTGCTCGTGCGTGCCTTCGGCGACGATCCGGCCGCGGTCCATCACCACGATCCGGTCGGCCTTGAGCACGGTGGCCAGACGGTGGGCGATCACCAGGGTCGTGCGGCCTTGCATCAGCGCTTCCAGCGCTTGCTGCACCGCGCGTTCGCTCTGCGCGTCGAGCGCGCTGGTGGCTTCGTCCAGCAACAGGATCGGCGCGTCCTTGAGCAGTGCGCGGGCGATGGCGATGCGTTGCTGCTGGCCGCCGGACAGACGCGCGCCGCGTTCGCCGAGTTGGGTGGACAGGCCTTCGGGCAAAGCTTGAATGAAGTCGGTCGCGTGCGCGGCGCGCACGGCTTGTTCGACCTCTGCGTCGCTGGCTTCCAGGCGGCCGTAGCGGATGTTGTCGCGCGCGGTGGTGGCGAAGATCGCCGGTTGTTGCGGCACCAGCGCGATCCGGCTGCGCAACGCGCCGGGATCGACCTCGCGCACATCCAGCCCGTCGACCCGTACGACGCCTTGCTGCGGATCGTGGAAGCGCAGCAGCACCGAGAACACCGTGCTCTTGCCGGCGCCGGACGGGCCGACCAGGGCCACGGTTTCGCCGGGCCGCACGCGCAGGCTGAAATCCTGCAGCGCCGGCATGTCCGGGCGTTGCGGATAGTGGAAGCCGACCCGGTCGAACACCAGTTCGCCGCGCAAGGGTTCGGCGAAGGTCTTCGGATGCTCCGGCGCCTGGATCGCGCTGTCTTCGTTGAGCAGCTCGCTGATCCGGCCCATGCCGCCGGCGGCGCGTTGCAGATCGTTCCAGACTTCGGCCAGCGCACCGATCGAGCCGCCGCCGATCAAGGCGTACAGCACGAACTGTGCGAGCGTGCCGGCGGTGAGGCGGCCGGCCATCACATCGTGCGCGCCCGACCACAGCACCAGGATGATCGCGCCGAACACCAGGGTGATGGCGACCGCGGTCACCATGGCCTGGGCGGTGATGCGCTGGCGCGCGGCCTTGATCGCGATCCGCAGCGATTGGCTGAAACGGTCGCGCTCATACGGCTCGCGCGCATGCGCCTGGACCGTGCGCACCGCGCCCAGCGATTCGGCGGCCAGGGTGTTGGCGTCGGCGATGCGGTCCTGGCTGGAGCGCGAGATGCGTTGCAGCTTGCGGCCGCCGGCGATGATCGGCAGCACCGCCAGCGGGATGCCCAGCAACGAATACGCGGCCAGCCGCGGATTGGTGACGAACATCATCGCCAGACTGCCGACCACGGTCACCGAACTGCGCAAGGCCACCGACATGCTCGATCCGACCACGCTGCGCAGCAGTTCGGCGTCGGCGGTCAGGCGCGAGACCAGTTCGCCGCTGCGGTTGCGGTCGTGGAAGCCGGAGTCCAGGCCGATCAGATGGGTGTACAGCCGCTCGCGCAGGTCGGCGACGACCTTCTCGCCCAGCACCGACACGAAATAGAACCGCGCCGCGGTGGCCAGGGCCAGGCCCAGTGCGACCAGGAACAGCAGCAGGAAGGCGCTGTCGATCGCGCCGCTGCCGCCGCCGGCCGAGCTCTGGGCGAAGCCCTGGTCGATCATGGTCTTGAACGCCGCCGGAAAGCTCAGGGTGGCGGCGCTGGACGCGGCCAGCGACAGCAGCCAGGCCACGAACAAGGTCCGGTGCTGGTTCACGAACGGCCACAAGGTGCGCAGGCTGCCGATCGGGGCCTTGTTGCGTCGGGTGTCGGCCTTCGGGCCGGCGCTGGCATCGGTCATCGGATCGCGGTCATGAAGATAAAGGAAGCGGGTCGAGCGGGTCTCGACCGGCGAGGGGTTCGCCGGGAGATCGCAGACGTACGCGGTTACGTGTGGCGTCGCGCAACTGCGCTTTCAAGGCGAGCGATTGCGACGCCGGTAGCCGAATGCGAACTTGCGCGCCGTCGGCGTCGAAGCGTTCCTCGGCTTTTTCCGCGCCGAACGCGTTCAGGGCCGCGTGGACGGCGCCGATGTCCTCGAACGGATAGGCCAGTTCGAACTCTTCGTAGACGATCAGTTCGCGCCGCGGCGCCAGCCGCAGGCATTCGGCCGCGGCGCCGCCGTAGGCGCGGACCAGGCCGCCGGCGCCGAGCTTGATGCCGCCGTACCAGCGGGTGACCACCGCCACCACCTGGTCGCAGCCCTGGCCGTCGATCGCCGCCAGAATCGGCCGGCCGGCGGTGCCGGAGGGCTCGCCGTCGTCGTTGAAGCGGTATTGGGCACCGATCCGGTAGGCCCAGCAGTTGTGGGTGGCGGCCGGGTCGGAGACTTCCTGGACGAAGGCCAGCGCCTGCTCCGGCGTGGCCACCGGCGCGGCCAGGGCCAGGAAGCGGCTGTGTTTGACTTCGATCGCGTGGCGGGCGCGTTCGGCCAGGGTGTTGGCGCTCATCGCGGGCTCAGACGGCCCGGCGCGGGCACCGTCCGGCGGGCCTCGGCCTGGTCCGGCGGGTGGCCGCCGCGACCTGTCGGCGCGAGGCCATGCCGGCAGCCGCGTCGGCGACGGCCGCGATCATTTGAGCAGCGGCCGCAGGTCTTTCGGAATCCGCACCCGCGGGTGCTCGCGGCGGAACTGCAGCAGGCTCTCGCGGGCGCGGTCGGTCTGGCCGCTGTCGCGGTAGTCGCGGATGAGGTCGAGCCATTGCGGCGCCGGCAAGTTGTGTTCGTCCGCGCCGCCGCTGCCGATGCGCGCGCCGGTGACCTGGACCCGGTCCAGCGGCGGCGCTTGCTTGGCCTCGGCGTCGGCGTCTGAGCGTTTCTCGCGCTGAGCGTCCGCCGAGGGCGGCGCGCCCTGGAACAGATTTCCGCCGAGCGGGGATGCCTCGTTGGCGGCGGCGGAGGCTGCGCGGCGTTCTCCGGCGGG
>NZ_JBAMDI010000119.1:0-35317 GCF_036961695.1 Pseudomonas sp. CGJS7
GTAACGCCGGCCGCAAGGGCTGCGGGCCGGGTCGATGCGGGCTTAGTAGATCGCCGCCGCGCGCGGGCTGTCAACGCGCCGCGGGCGGGGCCGACAGGCGGCGGCTCAGTCGCCGCTGCGCGGGATGGCGAAGCGGTAGCCGCGGCCGCGCACGGTCTCGATCGGCTTGAGCGCGCCGTCCGGGTCGAGCTTCTTGCGCAGGCGGCCGATGAAGACTTCCAGCACGTTGGAGTCGCGGTCGAAATCCTGCTGGTAGATGTGCTCGGTCAGGTCGGCCTTGGAGACCAATTCGCCGGCATGCATCATCAGGTATTCCAGCACCTTGTACTCGTAGCTGGTCAGATCGACGTTGCCGCCGTTGACGCTGACCGTCTGCGCGGCCAGATCCAGCATCACCGGGCCGCATTCCAGGGTCGGCTTGCTCCAGCCCGCGGCGCGGCGGACCAGCGCGTTGAGGCGCGCCAGCAGCTCTTCGACGTGGAACGGCTTGACCAGGTAGTCGTCGGCGCCCTGCTTGAGGCCTTCGACCTTGTCCTGCCAGCTCGAACGCGCGGTCAGGATCAGCACCGGAAACTTCTTGCCCTCGTCGCGCAGGGCCTTGATCAGCTCCATGCCCGACATCTTCGGCAGGCCCAGGTCGATGATGCCCAGGTCGAACGGCACCTCGCGGCCCATGTACAGGCCTTCCTCGCCGTCTTGCGCGGCATCGACCGCGAAGCCCTCGCGCTTGAGGCGCGCGGCCAGGGTCTCGCGCAACGGCGCTTCGTCTTCGACCAGCAGAATTCGCATGGGCACTCCCTTGAATGATTTGCAGCCCGACAGGATCGTTTCGTGGACCGTCGGTGCGAAGGTTAGTCGTTGTCGTTGTCTTCGCGGCGTGTAGGGCGATCGTCGTCGCGCCGCCCCCCGCGCTGCTGCGGGTCGTCCATATAGATCTTCACCCGGCCGGTGGAGTCGACCACCTTGACCCGGTTGACGTCGCGGCCGTCGAACGGCACGCGCTCGGCGCTGAGCACCTGGCCGCCACCGCTCTCGCGCTCGAACCGGCGGACCGAGTCCGACAGCGAGCTGCGGTCGTCGCGCCGGTCGTGGCCGCGCCACGGGCGGCCGCCGTCGTCGTGCTGCGCCCACGCGGCGCCGGACGCCGCCAGCGAGGCGGCGAGCAGGAGCGTGGACGGCAGACGGGCGGAGCGCAGGCTCATGGCGTTCTAGGAAGACCCCGGCGGAACAATAATGTGGCGAACGTACAACGTGCAGGCATTTTCGAAACGCAGCGGTGAATCCGATCTGAACTTTCCCGCCCGTCCGGCCCGCCATTCAGTCCGGCCGGACCCCGGTCACAGCTCAAACCGGGCCGGCGCCGCCGCGCAGGCTCAGAAAATCTCGCCGACACAGCAGCGCAACGAACCGCCGCCGGCCTCGATCGCGTCCAGCTCGACCGTGGACACCGCGAACCCGGCCGCGGCCAGCGCGGCCTGGGTCGCCGGACTCAGCGAACGCCCGGCGGCCGCGCTCATCCACAGCCCATAGGTCGACAAAGCGATCGAATTGGCGGCGAAAGCGGCGTGTTCGGCCGCCGACAGGACGATGCCGTTGGGCGCGTAGAACCCGGCGATGGCCTCGGCGACGGCCTGATCGGCGAACCCGCCCGGGCACACCAGCGCCGCCCGCCCGGCCAGCACCGCCAGCACCACATTGGTGTGGTACTCGCCCGCGGCCAGATCGAACAGCAAGGTCGCGCGCAGGCCCAGCGCCCGGTGCATCAGCGCCGCGCCCTGTTCGTCGCAGCGTTCCGACAGACCGGCGAAACCGAGCCCGCGGGCGCGGTCGATCACCAGCGCGCCGGTCAGCTCGCAGGGGTGCGACTGACGCGACAGGTCCACTTCCTCGTAACCCAGCACCCGCTCGAAGAAGCCGCGGATGTCTTCGCGTTCGGCCTCGCGCTGGCGCACCGGGTGGCGCATGCGCCCGACCACATAGCGCGGGGGGCCGCCCTCGCTGCGCCCGGTGGCGAAGACGTTGTTGGGGAACAGCGCGTCCGGGGTGTCCGGATCGCCGGCGAAACAGACCGTGGGCAGGGCGAACGACAGCTGCCGGTGCAGCTCGCGATGCTGGGCGCTGGCCCGGCCCGGGTCGAACGCGGCCGCCTCGGCCATGTAACGGTTGTCGCCGGCCGATTGCTCGGCCCGGGCGAAGCCGTCGGGCGCGACCAGGAACGCGGCCCGGGCGATCGCGGCGCCGAAGTCCGGCGCCAACCCGCGGGCGTGATCGAAGAAAGCGTGCGGGTCGCGGGTGATCATCGCAGTCGGCTCAGATTATCGGGAGATTGGCCGGCGCAGCGGACCCGACACAGCGGCCGCGGCGGCCGGTCTCAGGCGGCATCGCGCGCGGCGAAGGATTCGGTCACCGCCAGCGCTTCTTCGATCAGCGACCAATCCGCACCGGGCTTGTGCGAGCCCTCGCTGAGGATCTGCCGGAACGCGCGCCCGCCGCGCTCGCCATGGAACAGGCCGAGCATGTGCCGGGTCATATGTTTGAGGAACACCCCGCGTTCGAGCTGGCTTTCCACATAAGGCCGCAGCGAACGCAGCAACTCGGCGCGGCTGCGCAACTCGCCGCCGAACCACGCGGTGTCCAGCCGATGCAGCACGTAAGGCTCGTGATACGCCGCGCGCCCGAGCATCGCCCCATCGGCGTGATCCAGATGCGCGGTCGCCTCTTCCGGCGTGGCGATGCCGCCGTTGACGATCACCTGCAACTGCGGCCGTTCCTGCTTGAGCCGATACGCCCAGTCGTAACGCAGCGGCGGCACCTCGCGGTTTTCCTTCGGCGACAGCCCCTTGAGCCAGGCATTGCGCGCATGCACCACGAACATCGCGCAACCGGCCGCGGCGACCTCATCGATGAAGGCCAGGAACACCTCGAACCGATGATCGTCGTCGACCCCGAGCCGGCACTTGACCGTCACCGGCACATCGCAGGCCGCGACCATCGCCGCGACCGAGGCCGCCACCAAAGTCGGCTCGCGCATCAGGCAGGCGCCGAAACGCCCGGCCTGGACCCGGTCGGACGGGCAGCCGCAATTGAGATTGATCTCATCGAACCCGCGCTCGGCGCCGATTCGCGCCGCCTGCGCCAGCAACTCCGGCTCGCTGCCGCCGAGCTGCAGGGCCACCGGGTGCTCGACCGGGTCCATCGCCAGCAGCCGCGCGCGGTCGCCGTGGATGACCGCGTTGGCGTGGACCATCTCGGTGTAGAGGCGGGCGTGCGGGGCCAGGGTGCGGTGGAAGACTCTGCAGTGGGAGTCGGTCCAGTCCATCATGGGGGCGACCGACAGGCGGATCGCTTGAGAACCCAAGTTTTTCTCTACTTTTTCAATCACTTACAAAGCCCGCCCTGCCCCGTTGAGTCCCGCAAAACCCTGCTGAATTCGAGCTGCGATGCACTATTAGTGTACCAAGCTGAGGTGTGGCGCACCGAATGGCGACATTGCAACCACGCGGCACGAAATAGCGATTCATTGTCCGTCGAAAAGGCTTCAAGGCGGTAACTCGGACGTTCCCGAGCAAGACCGCCACCAAGGAATGGGCCGAGCGCATGGAATGCGATTGAGGTGCTCAAGAGGCCCGAGGGGTGTCCGCGAATTCGACACGTGGACGCTCGCTGACGTGATGGATTGGTACACGCGTGATGAGGTTATCGTTTTCCGATACCCCTCTCTTTGCCCGAGAGAACGCTGCGATTTCCGCTCCTTCTGATTAGAGCGATCGAATCTGCGAAATCTGCCCCGCCGAAGTCATGAAAAACGCCTTACTTGCATCTGTTCGCGCCGAAAAAGTGTCCCCACTGGGCGCCACTATCGCCATTGTGGACGGGGCGCCCGTCCGGCACTACAAGTTGAGTCGAAAGCAGTACAAGTAGCGGGAAGGCATGGCAGGGTCTCGACCGCACGCCAGCGCTCCTAACTCGCCGCGTGCCATCCGGCGCAGATTGGTTCGACATTAAGCACATAAACAGCTTGTTGAGTGCAGCCCTTACTCTCGCGCTGGAAAAGCCCTATACCAGCGGCGCAACGCATGGGCGATACTTACCGTAATCCAGGACGGATACCGTAATGACGAGCGTAGCCGCCATGCACACCAACACGCAGCGTGTTCGGAAGCGGGGAAAGCCCTCCAACATCGACACGGACATACGTGGCGAGGGCCCAGGACATGGCGTGGTGATCGCCAATGAAGACAGATTGCTGATTCCGCCCCGCCTAATTATTCGACCGGAGAGCGACGGATTCCCGGCGATGTCCGAAAAACCTCATCTGGTTTATGACCTGGACGCACGCGACATGCCTCGCGATATTGAGGCTAGCTTGAGTGGGTATCGGCTTGTCTCGGAGCCATTGAAGACGTGCTACACGCAATTGACCCACAAGGCTTTGCATTCGTTGCAATAACGAACAAACCGGCCTTCGGCGAACTCGCCCTTAGTGATCGAGACTGCGAAGTTCTTGAATGGCAAGCCCCCCTCACAAGGAGAACAGTGAAATGTTGCGAGTTTTATTAGTCTCGGCCATAGCGATCGGATTCTGCGGATCGACTCCGACATTCGCCCAGGCCAACAAAGCCACCTCGGAAGCCAGGCAGGAAGCGGTACAGAAGAATCAACAAAAGCGTCTGCAAGCGATTACGAGACGCGGCCGACTCACTACCTACGAGCAGCTACTCGGAACAAGTAAAGTACGGATTGCGTCTTCCGCGAGCGCCAGCGAGACAGCATCGCGCAGCGCGGCCATTGACCTTGCAGCATTGGGTTTCACGGCGGCCGATGTCCAGGCTTATAAGAAGCGCAACATCAATCTTTTCGATGTGGCCCACAGATTCTTCGAGGGTGTTACTTCCTCATCTGAGGCGATGCTAATGGCCGACACCGTTGTGGTTGCAACGGCGGGCCAAGTACAAGCGGGGCGGAGTCGCAGCGACGGATTCTTATCCGAAACCCCATTCACTGTCGTGAAATCTTTGAGAGGCTCTCGCGCACCGAGTGACGTAATTCTCGTCCCAAGCAACTCCGGTCCTTTGCCGAACGGCAGCTATCGGACTAATTCCTCTGACACCACCTTTACGGCCGGAAAAAAGTACCTGTTGGTTCTGTCGAAGAACTGGTATGAGCAGTTCGTCGCGCTGAGCGATAAGCGATCCGAAAGTAACTTCACCGCGCTGCCCTACGACGCCTACGAAGTTGCTGACAACGGCACTCTGCTCCGTCGCTCCCATTCAATGCAAGCTGACGCCGGCCCCAAAGACCTTCGATCTGTTGAAGTGGATCTGAGCAATCTCCCCCGAAGCAAAAGCAAGATGGGGGGCACGCAATGAATCACACTCCGCTGCGTATTCTTTTAGTCGCGGGAGCAATGGCCTGGGCGGGGCTGACCCAGGCCACAGCCCCCACCGCGGTAGGACATTATGTCCGCGCCTCCGTGACCTCTGGAATGCATAACTCAGTTCC
The DNA here is from genome assembly GCF_036961695.1 of Pseudomonas sp. CGJS7. NCBI lineage: Bacteria > Pseudomonadati > Pseudomonadota > Gammaproteobacteria > Pseudomonadales > Pseudomonadaceae > Pseudomonas > Pseudomonas sp. CGJS7. The sequence goes on from NZ_JBAMDI010000119.1 coordinate 5,503, forward strand.
GCCGAACTGCGTCGAGGCCACCACTAACGCCATCACTACCTGGAACACAGTGGGTGCGAACTTCTCTATATCCCCTGACTTCTTAGTCTCCACGCCTCGCCCAGATGATCAAACGGTCGAGTACAACGAAGCGAATATCACCATTGACACGGGGCTCTTTTCGGAGCCTCGCGCCGTCATGGGAACGGCGAGGGACGTCAACCCTACAACAAAGATCATTACCAACGCCGACATCAGGGTAGACGATAGACGCGTGTGGAATCACGATCCGTCCGTCGAGCAGCTATCTTGCTCGACGCTACCCCCCCACGATTAACCAAGTTGACTGGCAAACTGTGATGCTCCATGAACTGGGGCATGCTATCGGCTTCCTGCATGACGCAAGCCTCGGTTGCGCAATGTACGAGGGTGGACAGCCGGGCACGATGCTGCGCACGCTATGCGCAGAGGAGAAGCAGGCATACATAGATAATTACAAGGCCCTTCGGATCGCAAGCATTACGAATGTGTCGGGCCCGTACTACACAGCAATTCCCGTAACGCTAGTTTACGTGGGCAACCCAAAGTTCCCCATGAAAAGGACAGTCAAACCAACCACATGCCCGAGCGGCTGGAACTGCGAAAACTCGGGCGGCGAAGTCACCTACTCGACGACCACCCCATCTCCACTGACCTTTAATTTTGGCTGCCATCCTTCGCAACCGATGCCCACGGCCACATTTGGCTTCCGAACGACGTTGACGGATGCCGATGGCAAGGTAACGAACGCTTTCGACCATACAGCCACTTGCACCGCGAGCGCACAGAAGCAAGCATTCGACAAGAAGCCGGCCGCCATCAATCGCATCAAGATGGACTAAGCGCAGCGCTGCACGGCTCTGATGCACTGCTGCTTTGCAAAGTGCTTTTAGTGACCCAACCGTTGCGCCACGCTCTGTGCGTGGCGCAACGTTTATCTACTGAACCTTGCCCCAGCTCTCCCGGTTTGCGAAAGCGTCCCAGTCGTACTGGCCAAGTTCGCAGGGCAGAAATCGCACAACTTCATCGCCGATCCAATCGTTGATTGCGTCGAAATCGCGCTTGCAGAGGCAAAAAGCTCATTGCCTGCGAAGACAAGTGCGGAACTCTCCACATCGCCAAAGCCCCCGCATTGTTCGGCACGATTCCCAGCAGTTGCGGCGCCACGCGATGCACGGCGAGTACGTCATCGCGCATCGCGCCCTTCATGCCCAGAAACTCATCCTTCGCTACAACCTCGTTGACAGGGACAAATACATGGGTCTGGGGCGAACGCATCACCCGCTTACGCCCTTACGGGAGAACTGCACCGATTCGCTCGAACGGGTTCGCACAGGCCTATCGCCCGCCCGCACGATGGTTACGCACTCGAAGTCATCACCTTCTGGACGATCTTCCACGCCCCATCGACCCTCAAGCACGACAGCAGGTCGGTGAACACGCGCGGTGGAACTCGCAGTTTCAGCTTCACCAGGGCCAGACCGTTTTCGACATCGATCGACAGGACTTGGTCGTCGCGTGCAAAACCCTGTTGTTGCGGAGACTTGAGGGTGCGCACGACCGCCAGCCACGTCGCGATCGGCGTCACGCTCACCTTGCCGTCTTCGCCGACCTTGGTCACCGAGCTCGACGGATCGAGGATGGATGCGAATTTGTCGGCGTCCATTTCATAGGCGGCGTCGAAATAGGTTTGCGCGAGCGAGCGCAAGGCGAGAACGTTGGTATCCATGGTCATCCTGAAGCGCTGTCGCCCCGAATCGATTAACGCGGCGCCGCGACCCCATGCCGCGCGCCTGATGTCGATCAAGCCTAGGGCAAAGTAATCTATGACGACACGCCGATTTCCCGGATGGCTTTATGAGTCAGACTCATAAATCATGAAAAGCGAATTGAACGAACTGGCCGCATTCGCGATGGTCGCCCGCGAACGCAGCTTTACCCGGGCCGCATCCAAGCTGGGCGTGTCCCAGTCGGCGCTGAGCCATACCATCCGCGGCCTTGAGCAGCGGCTGGATCTGCGCCTGCTCGCTCGCACCACCAAGAGCGTTGCGCCGACCGCGGCGGGGGTAGCGCTGTTGCAGGAGGTGTCGCCAGCGCTCGAGCAGATCGCGCAGGCCCTCGACAGCGCCCGCAGCGTTCGCCATCGCCCCGCGGGCCGTCTGCGCATCGTGATGTCGCGCTCGGCCGCGGTGATGGTGCTGCTGCCGCGGCTCGCGGCGTTCGCCGAGGCGTATCCGGAGATCGTGCTCGACGTGGTCACCGTGACCGGGCCGGTCGATCTGGTCGCGGGCGAGTTCGATGCCGGCATCCAGCTCGGCGAGTACATCCAAAAGGACATGGTCGCGATGCCGGTCACGCCGGACTTGCGCTTGGCGGTGGTGGGATCGCCGCGCTATTTCGCGTCGAGAGCCATTCCGCAAAAGCCGGCGGATCTCAACGACCATCGCTGCATCACCCTGCGCCTGCCGGGCGGGCCGTATCGATGGGAATTCCAGCGCGGACGCAAGTCGGTGACGATCGGCGTCAACGGTCCGCTGGTCATCGACGACACCCACCTGGTGATCGAGGCGGCGCTCGCCGGCGCCGGCCTGGGCATGGCCTATGAAGAACAAGTTGCCGGGCATATCGCCAAGCGCCGGCTGGTGCGTGTGCTGGAAGACTGGACGCCGCCGATTCCCGGCTTCTTCCTGTACTACCCCAACCGCCGGCATCAGCCCGCTGCGTTGGCCGCGCTGGTGAACGCGCTGCGGATTCGCTGACGCTGAGTCAGCGAAAAGCGATCAACGCCGCCCTTCGATCCGCACCGGCGCGCTGCACACCACGCGCTGCAATTTGACCAACGCCGGATCGTGATACGTCGCCACGCCGCCATCGGCCTGGCGCGAACTGTGCGGAAACCGCGCGTCGGCGTCGATCACGCCGATGCACACGCGCACGGTGGCCGGCGTGGCGATATCGACCGCGGACCGATACGGCTCGAAGCTGCGCAGCGGCAGCGCGACGTGCGCCTTGCCTTGCAGGCGTTGCCCCGGCGCGAGCGGCTTGGCGCCGATCCGGTCCAGAGTCGCGACCGCGCCGTCGGCGGCGAACGCCCGCAGCGCGAACACCACCGCGCCGTCTTCGCCGCGGCTCACGTAAATCGTCTGCTCGCTGGCCGATTCGTTGTGCTTGAGCGGCGCGACCAAGGCCAGCAACGACCGCTGTCCACGATTGTGCAGCGACCATTCGATGTCCAGCCGGGTGTTGGCGTCGCGCACGGTGGCGCTGATTTCGACCGCTTCTTCGCTCATCGCCTTCCCCGCGCCGCAGGCGCTCGTTGCGAATACCTGCGCCAACACCAACAACACCATCGCCCCGCGTCGCGCGCCGCGCCGGCCGGCGAGCGCGCGGCGCGAACTCGCGCCGGCCGCATCGCTGCCGTCGCCAGCCCTCATCCGGGTCGATGCATGCTCATCAGCGATAATCATTACGCGGACCATAGCCCATTTCCGCACGGATCGCGTTTTCCGTCAGGGCTTCGGGCGTATTGGGCGCGGGTACGGCGGGGGTGTCGGGATTGTTGTCGTGATCCACCGGCAAGCCGACCGCCTGACGTTCGGCGTTCTCGATGCCGTCGTCGGACTGGTTCGGATCGGCGTTGTCGTGGTACTGGCCGTTGGGCCAGTTGTCGCTCATCGCCGCGCGCGCGTGGGCCAGCTCGTGATACAGGATGGTGATCGGCGGCACCCGGCCGTCGTCGTCGTCCAGATGGAAGGCCGGGTTGATCTCGGCGAAACCGTCGCCGCCGAACTGGCCGCCGCCCTTGCCGTTCTCTTCGCCCAGTTCGCGGATGGTGAGCTTGTTGTCGTTATCGAACCACAAGAAACCGCCGTCGTTGCCCTGCTTGTCCAGATCCTTGAGCATCTGCTGCCCGGTTGGCGACGCGGCCAGGGTTTCCAGGTCCGCGCGCATGCGCGCCTGGAATTCCGGCGAGCCTTCGATCTGGATCGTGTCGGGCACGCCGATGATTTCCACGGTCACGGTCTTGGCGTTGTTGCGGGTGTCCTGGTTGACCGAGAGGTTGTCCTCGCCCTGGTGATAGACGGTGTTGGTGCCGTCGAAGTCGCCGACGAAATCGCGGCCGGCGCCGGTGTAGATCACGTCGTTGCCCTTGTCGCCGAACAGGCTGTCTTCGCCCTGGCCGCCGGAGATCACGTCCTTGCCGTCGCCGCCGGCGATGCTGTCGTTGCCGAGGTAGCCGTCGAGGTAATCGTCGCCTTCGCCGCCGTCGACGTTGTCGTCGCCCTCGCCGCCGTAGATGGTGTCGGCGCCGGCGCCGCCCTTGAGCTGGTCGTGGCCGGTGAAGCCGTCGAGGTAGTCGTCGCCGTCGCCGCCGTCGACCTGATCGTGGCCGGCGCCGCCCTGGATGCGGTCGTTGCCGGAGCCGCCGGCGATCACGTCCTGGCCCTCGCCGGCATCGATCTTGTCGTCGTCGGCGCCGCCGTCGATCTTGTCGTCGCCGCTGCCGGCGTTGATCGTGTCGGTGCCCTCGCCGCCCTCGATCACGTCGTTGCCGCCGCCGATGCGCGGCGCGATGCCGCGCGAGAGCAGGCTGAAGTCGAACGGGATGATCGAATCGCTGAGGTTGTCGCTGCCGCTGCCGCCGATCAGCCGATCGCTGCCGAGGCCGCCGACGATGCGGTCGTCGCCGGCACCGCCGTCGAGCGTGTCCGCGCCTGCGCCGCCGGCGATGATGTCGTTGCCGTCGCCGCCTTCGACGCTGAAATTGACCTGCATCTCAGGCGCAACGCCGATCACGTCGTTGCCGCCGTGGGTGCGGATGGTGATGTGCTCGGCCTGGGCGGCGTTGTAGCGATGCTCCTGGCCGTTGACGGTGACGGTGACGGCGCCGGTCTGGGCGTCGCGGCTGACCTGGACGTTGTCGTCGTTGTCGCTGGTTTCCACCGTGACCTGGTTGCCGTTCTGGGTGACGCTGCCGCCCGGGCTCTGGCGCGCGTAGTCCTCGCGCACGTTGGCGCTGGCATGCGACTCGACCGCCTGCTTGACCGTGTCCTTGCCGAACACCGGTTCCAGCTTGGCCAGCTGCGGCGCTTGGAGCTTGCCGGCCAGGCCGTTGACCAGGTGCTCGCGGTCGGCGACCGGGAGCTTGTCGACTTCGCTCTTGAGCGCTTTCTGGCCGTCGGGCGTGAGCGCGTCGACCTGCTGGCGCGCCTGCTCGGGCGTGGCGGCTTCCAGTTCCTTGACCGTCGGCGGCGGCGCCTCGCGCGTGACCGGCGGCGGCGGCGGCGGTTGCAGCGTCGGCGACAGAAGATCGGGGATGGCCATGCCAGGGTCCGGGGGTCGAGGGGGATGCGCTTGTGATACGCGCGCCTCCGGAACCGCACAATCTCGGGGCGACCCTACGTAAGCGCTGCCCGGCCTTCAACGGGCCCGCAATTTGCGACCATGCGCCCGAAAGACGCCAAAATTTGTTAAGACAAATGTCGTTTTTGATCTGATTTTCATCGGCAAAGGAGGACTTTGACTGCGCGCTGGACGCGTCCAATGGGGGATGTCGGATCGCGCCGGGGGAGCCGCATGTTCACAACGGAGCGAAACCGCAGGATCGGCCTGCCGGTCGTGGCCACCCTGGTCGCGACGCTGTGGTGCATGTCCGCCGCCCAGGCCCAGTTCAAGGTCACCTCGACCTTCCGCAACAACACCGAGGCCGGCTGGACCATCACCGGCACCAACAACGCCGGCACCAACGACAGCGGCATTCTCACCGGCGGCTACGGCGCGATTCCCAACAACGTCAACGACGCCAACGGCAGCGGCTGGTTGCGGCTGAGCACCAACAACAACAACCAACAGGGCCTGGCTCTGTTTACCGGCAGCTCGTTTCCGTCCTCGCAGGGCGTGATCGTCGAGTTCGACTACGTCAACTGGGGCGGCAACGGCGCCGACGGCACCACCTTCTTCCTCTACGACGCCACCGGCACCATGGCCGGCGCCCAACCCGGCGGCAGCCTGGGTTACTGCGGCGGCAACGGCGGTTACCTGGGCATCGGCCTGGACGAATTCGGCAATTTCTCCGGCTCCCTGCCCGGCGTCAGCGGCGGCTGTCCGGCCAACAGCAGCAGCCCCGGCAGTCAGGCCGACCGGGTGGTGCTGCGCGGACCGCTCAGCGACAACAACCGCTGGCTCGCCAGCGGCGCGGTCACCGGCGGCATCGACACGCCCAGCGTCACCACCCGCCCGACCGGCGACCGCCTGCGCGTGGCCTTGCTGCCGAACACCCCTTCCGCCGGCTACACCGTGACCGTCTCGGTGGGCCTGGACGGCACCACGCCGACGGTGCTGCTCAACAACGTCAACTTTCCTTACGCCGCACCGGCCAATTTGCGCATGGGCTACGCCGGCTCGACCGGCGGCCTCAACAACATCCACGAAGTGCGCAACATGATCGCCTCGGTGCCGGCCAATGTCAGCATCGCCAAAGGCGTGTCGGCGACGCGGGTGCGTCGCGGCCAGCCGGTGACCTATACCCTCACGGTCACCAATCTCGACATCAACCCGGTGGTCGCCGGCAATCAGGCGCCGACGATTCCCGGCACCGATGCGCCGGACATCGTCGACACCCTGCCCGCGCAAGTCACCGGCGCCACCTGGAGCTGCGTGGCCAGCGCCGGCTCGACCTGCCCCGCGCTCACCGGCACCGGCAACATCGCCATCACCGGCGGCTACACCCTCGCCCCCGGCGGCACCCTGACCTTCAGCGTGACCGGCACCGTCGCCAACAACGCGGTCTGCAACGCGTCCGTGCCCAACACCGCGACCGTCGATTTCTCAGCGACCGACCGTTTCGGCGACATCGACCCGACCAACAACAGCGCCAGCGTCAACTTCGCCGTCGACTGCGTGAACCTGGCGGTCGACAAGACCACCCCGCAGACCCAGTTCACCGCCGGCAGCACCGGCACCTACAACATCGCGGTCAGCAACAGCGGCAACATCGCCACGGTCGGCCAGCTCACCGTCACCGACACCTTGCCGACCGGGCTGAGCGTGCCCGACGGCGCGGTGACCCTGAGCGGCGCCAACGCCGCCAACTGGGCCTGCACCGCGGCCTCCAACACCCTGACCTGCATCAGCAATACCGCGATCGCCGCGGCCGGCAGTTCGACCTTCGGCTTCACCGTCAACGTCGCGTTCGCCGCCAGCGGCAATATGGTCAACACCGCGCGGGTGGGCGGCGGCGGCGACGCCAACTGCACGGTCGCCGCGCCCTGCGCCGACCCCACCCCGCCGAGCACGCCGGTGGTGCGGCCGTCGGTGAGCCTGCGCATCAGCAAGAGCGACGGCATCGGCACGTACACACCGGGCGGCAACGCCATCTATGCGATCACCGCCTGCAATCAGAGCGGTCCGGATGCGGCCAATGGCGCCACCATCACCGACAACCTGCCGCCCGGCGTGACCTTGAGAACCACCTGGGACTGCGCGGGCAGCGGCCCCACGCCTGGCACCTGCCCCGGCAGCGGCGGCGCGGTCGGCGGCAATGTGGTGTCGGTCACCGGCGTGGTGTTGCCGGTCGGCGGCTGCGTGACCGTCAACGTACCGGTGAACTTCAGTTCCAATCCGGCCGATTACTGAACCGCCCATCGCGACGCTGGCGCAGCGATGGGTTAGCCGATCAACGCTGGGCGTCGTTCAAGCGCTGCTGTTCTTGCCGGCAATTGGGCGACACGTAGTGGGTGTAGACCGCGCCGCGTTGTTCCTGCGCGTGTTCGCCGCCGCCCTGCACCCGCTCGCTGGCCTGCTGATATTCCTGCGCGCACAGCGGCGACAGGCCGGCCACGCCGGCGCCGTCGGTGGTGGCGCAGGCGGACAACAGCGGCGCCAGAGACAGCAGCATCGCGGTGGACAGGGTTCGGTTCATGGCGGTTCTCGGTCGAGGGAAGACGGACTCGACAGCGACTTTACCGCCGAATCCGTGCCGTCCGCATGCAGGCATTGACCCATGCATGCGAACGTTCATCCACGCATGGGCATAGCACGCCGTTACGAGCTTACCGTCACCCGCCAGCAGTGCTTGTCCACCTGCGCCCAGTCGATCTCCACCGGCAGGAACTTCTCGATCAAACGCGCATTGCTGGACAAGTGCGCGCTGATGAAGGCGGTGGTGAACTCGCCGCCGCCGGCCAAGGCCATCGGCAACAACAGCTGATCCGACAAGTGCTCGCCGACCGCCGCGCTGGAAGCCAGATACGCCGAGACCTGCTTGACCAGGCCGATGGCGACCTGCTCGGCGCTGAGCCCGCGCTCGCCCAGGGCATCGAACAATTCGCTGTGCTGGGTGTCGCCGCGCAGCCGCAGCATCAACACGTTGGCCGGGCTTTGCGCGTTCAGCGCGCGGCGCAGGTGCAACGCGTCCGCCGCCAGGCCGAGCCGCTCGCCGATCACGTTGAGCTCGCGCTGGCCGATCTGATCGGGCAACGCCGACAGCAGCGCGGTCGCGTCCAGACGCGGCGCCGGGTCGCGCTGGTCGAACGCGCAGCGGGTCAAGCGCGCCGCCGGCGCCACCTTCAATTGCAGGCTGCCGCCGCCGGCCGGGAAAAAGCCGTGGCGCTGCAACGCGAACTCGGTGGCCACGCCCATGCGCGCCAGCGCCGGCAAGTAGGCTTCGGCGAGGAAGTCCGCACTCGGCGCCAGCGGATTGTGGGTGCCGCCCTCCACCGTGACCTCGGACGCGCCGTCGCACGACCACAGCGCCGGCAGCACGGTCTGCAGCACCAGCGTCGCCGAACCGGCGGTGCCGATCGAGAAACGGTAGCGCCCGGCGTTGACCGCGCCGGGGATGAAGCGCAGCGTGGTCGCGCCCAGTTGCGCGCCGTCGACGTGCGCGCAGCCGACCTGCGCCGCCGCGCCGACCGCGGTCAGGTGCTGGCGCATCAGGCCCGGGCGCGAACGCTGGGCGCGGATGTGCTGCATCTCGAACGCGGTGCCGGTGCACAGGCTCAGACTCAATGCGGTGCGCAGCAGCTGGCCGCCGCCGTCCTGCCCGCTGATTTCGATCAGTTCCATCTTGCGATCCATGACAGTGGGCGGCCTTGCGGCCGCCCGTACTCCTTTCTGATGCGAACGGCCTAGCCTTTCGCTTATTGCTATTGTCGCCCAGCTGCGCTGGCGATCGCGGACATCGCCGCGACCGCGCAACCGCTCAGCCCTTGACGCAAACCACCTGACGCAAGGTATGCACGATCTCGACCAAGTCGCTCTGCGCCGCCATGACCGCGTCGATCGACTTGTACGCAGCCGGCGATTCGTCGACCACGTCCGCGTCCTTGCGGCATTCCACGTGCGCGGTCGCCTTGAGGTGGTCGTCCAGGCTGATGCGCTTCTTCGCCTCGGTGCGGCTCATCACCCGACCCGCGCCGTGGCTGCAGCTGTGGAAGCTGTCCGCGTTGCCCAGGCCGCGCACGATGAAGCTCTTCGCGCCCATGCTGCCGGGAATGATCCCCAGCTCGCCCTTGCGCGCGCTCACCGCGCCCTTGCGGGTCACCAACACGTCCTTGCCGAAGTGATGCTCGCGGTTGACGTAGTTGTGGTGGCAGTTCACCGCTTCTGCTTGAGCTTGGAACGGCTTGGGGATCACCTGGCGCACCGCATCGACCACGTGCTTCATCATGATCTCGCGATTGTTGCGCGCGAATTGCTGCGCCCACTCGACCGCGAACACGTAGTCGTTGTAGTGGTCGCTGCCCTCCGGCAGATACGCCAGGTCCTGGTCCGGCAGATTGATCATCCATCGGCGCATGTCCTGCTTGGCCAACTCGATGAAGTGGCTGCCGATCGCGTTGCCGACCCCGCGCGAACCGGAGTGCAGCATGAACCACACGCGGCTCTCCTCGTCCAGGCAGACCTCGACGAAGTGATTGCCGGTACCCAGCGTTCCCAGGTGGTTCAAGTGGTTGCTGCGCTCGAGCTTGGGATGCTTGGCGACGATGCGCTCGAACCCCTCGTGCAGGCCCGCCCAACGCTGCAAGGACGCCTCGGGAGGATTCGCCCACGCGCCCTTGTCGCGCATTCCGCGACCGACCGTGCGGCCGTGCGGCACCGCCTTCTCGATCGCCGCGCGCACCCCGCCGAGCTGATCCGGCAGATCCTCCGCGCTCAGCGTGGTGCGCACCGCGATCATGCCGCAGCCGATGTCCACGCCGACCGCCGCCGGCACGATCGCGCCCACCGTCGGCACCACAGAGCCCACGGTCGCGCCCTTGCCCAGATGGACGTCGGGCATCACCGCGACCCAGCGATGGATGAAGGGCAGCTTGGCGATGTTCTGCAGCTGACGGCGCGCCTGGTCTTCCAACTGCACGCCGCGGGTCCAGTGCTTGATCGGCACCGCGCCCGGCTCGTTGATGACGTCGTAGTTGACGGTGTCGTTGTGGGTGTTCATGGCATTGCTCTCTGCGTTGTGGGCGTCCGGCCCAGGCCCTGTCGAGCCGATACAAGAATGAAGCGTCGCGGCGCGTACGGCCAGCGCCAGCGCCGCGGTGGAACGTCGAAGCGGGCGCGGCATGCGGCGACTAGGGGCGGCGAAACATCGTGACAGGATGTAGTTTCGCCAGCATTCGCGGCATGACGCGTTTGAAGCAGAACCGGTGCAGCGCGACCAGGGTTAGCGGAACGTTCTGTGCTCTACCGACTGAGCTACCGTCTCGCGACGGGCGGGATTCGAACCCGCGACACCAGGATTAAATGTAGTTCCGCAAGCATTCGCGCTGCAGCGGTGGAACTTGGGGACCGGCCGGCAAGCCGATCCCGCGATCTTTCAACCCGTCATTCCCGCGAACGCGGGAATGACGAACTGGGAATCGGCGCATTGCGACAAAAGACGACGAAACGTTTCCTGCTCTAACCAACTGAGCTACCGCCTTGCGGCGAGCGGGACTCGAACCCGCGTCCTGGAAAATCATTGTGTAGTTCCGCCAAGCATTCGCAACGCACCCACCCACTACAACCTTGCCGGCCGGCGGACCCCATTGTCCGCCGGCCGCGTCCTGTAGCCGTGCCGCACCTGCCTGGCGCGTACGGCCGACGGGCCTCCAATCCCGTCTTCGCGGACGCGTTCCCTGCGTCCGCGTGGCGGCAGCGTCCTTGCGCCGCGGCGATCCGATCCCTGGAACGCCTCAGAGCGGAATCGATTCGATCCGCTCCACCCATCGCGACGCGTCGCCGCCCTGCGCGGCATACACCGCCAGCAGATCGAACACCGCATCGCTGAAACCACCGATGTGCAGCACATCCGCCGACTCGACCGTCTGGCTGGTCGGGTTCGGCTGCAAATCGATGCACACCATCCGCGCATCCGGGCAACGCGCCTTGACCGCCGCCCATTCACGCATCGTCCGGGTCTGCCCGCCCTGGCGGGTGTCGCACCAGCTTTCGTTGTCGGACACCATCACCAGCAGATCGACCTTGGCGTTTTCGCGGTTCAACTGCGCCAACGGCGCGCTGACCGAGGTCCCGCCGCCGCACAAGGCCGCCAACTGCGCGGCCTGGGTGGTCACGCTGTCGCGCGGGTTGAGCCGCAGCTTGCGCACCTCATCGTCGAACGGCAGAACCCGCGCGCCCGGATGGTTGCGCTGGATGCAGGCCGCGATCAGCGCCGCCACGTCCACGCAACGCGTCTGGGTGCTGGCGCCCTTGCGGTAACCGGTGACCGGCGAGCCCATCGAGCCCGACACGTCCACCGCCACCACCACCTCGCCCTGCAACGCCGGCACCTGCCGGGTCGCGATTTCCATCGCGTCCTGCAAGGCGCCCACGATCGGCGCCGGCAAACCGCCGCCGGCCTGGTACGCGCTCAGCAACTGATACGGAAACGCCCGGGCGTTGCGGAGCTCATCGACGTCGGTCAGACGCGCGACGACCTCGTACACCACCGCCGGATCGTCGAACACGCCGTGACGCTGGAACGTGTTGAGGTTCATCCGCAGCGTCTGCCACGACACCGTCCGCGCCAACTGGGTCCAGTGCGCCACGCTCAACCGCAGCGAGGTGAAGTACTGGAACGGCAGCTTCGGCATCGGCGCGTCCGGAGAGCGCTTGAAGGCCTCGTAGACGCGCACCTTGGCCGGCAGCGCGGATTCGTCGCAGTCCTTGCCGATCAACCACGCGTACAGCGCGGCGCGTTCGGCATCGGCGGGCTTGGGGTGAACCATCTTGATCACGTCCGCGAGCGAGGGCTGGTTGCCGACCGCGGCGGCCAGCAACTGCTCCACCGAGGCCCGGTCCAACCACTGCCGCACCAGCCGCTTCGGCCGCGATCCCAGCGACTTGCGGCCGATCCGGCCGCTGCGCACGATCTGGACGAAGTTGCGCAGCATGCGGCCGTTGTCCACCACCCGGCCGAACGCACGCTCGAAGGCTTCGCCGTCGCGCGCGCTCAGGCTGGCCAACAGCAGCGCCGGCATGTCCTTCATGTGGCCGCGCTGGCGCGCATAGATCGCGGTCTTGGCGACGAAGGCCGGCTCCACCTGCGCGCACAAGGCCAGGACGCGGTCGAGTTGCTCATCGGCGCTGGCGTAGTAGGTGTTGTTCAAGCACCCGGTCGCGGCGTACAGCGCCAGCGCGGCTTGCGGGTGGCGCGCATAGGCCGCGCCACCGGCGCGGTTGCGCGCATTCGCCACCGGCGCCGCGGGGCCGCGCAGGGAAGCGAAGAGAGTGGAGTTGGCCATCGGGGCATTCCTTGTTCGGGACTTGCCTGTACTAGAGCAAGCGCCGTGCCAACTCCCGACCCGTCGATCCATCCATATGATTTTCAAAGGAATATCCGAAAACAGGCGGTCGAACACCCTTGCCGGGACCATATAATTTCTATATTTTTAGATAAATACTTATCCAAACGGATCGCCATGAAGCGCCAAGTCGTGATCGGCATGCTCGGCACCCAGCTCGACGCCGCCTCCGGGCCCGGCCGTTGGGAGAAATGGCGTCCGACCGTGTCGCTGGGCATGCACGAGCACTTCCTGCTGCACCGCATGGAGCTGCTGATCGACGAGCGCCGCTTCGGCAAGCTCGGCCAGTTGGTCAGCGAGGACCTGGCCCAGGTCTCGCCGGAAACCCAGATCCGCCGCCACGACACCTTCCTCGCCGATCCCTGGGATTTCGAGTCGGTGTACGGCGTGCTCGACGACTTCGTCCGCCATTACGACTTCCGCCCGGACGAAGAGGACTACTACGTCCACATCACCACCGGCACCCACGTCAGCCAGATTTGCTGGTTCCTGCTGGCCGAAAGCCGGCTGTTCCCGGGACGCCTGCTGCAGACCGCGCCGCCGCGCAAACAGAAAGGCGGCGACCCGGGTTCGTATGCGGTGATCGACCTGGATCTGTCGCGCTACGACCGCATCGCCCAGCGTTTCGCCGAGCAGCAGCTGCACGACCGCGACTTGCTCAAGAGCGGCATCGCCACGCGCAACCCGGCCTTCAACCGGATGATCGAGCAGATCGAAACCGTGGCCACCCGCTCCAGATCGCCGATGCTGCTGATGGGCCCGACCGGCGCGGGCAAAAGCCAGCTGGCGCGGCGCGTGTTCGATCTGAAGAAGCAGAAGCATCAGCTGCCCGGACGCTTCGTCGAGGTGAACTGCGCCACCCTGCGCGGCGACGGCGCCATGAGCACTTTGTTTGGCCATATCAAAGGCGCCTACACCGGCGCGGCGACCGATCGCGCCGGCTTGTTGCGCTCGGCACACCAGGGCCTGTTGTTTCTAGACGAAATCGGCGAGTTGGGCCTGGACGAACAGGCGATGCTGTTGCGCGCGCTGGAAGAGAAGCGTTTTCTGCCGGTGGGCGGCGACAAGGAAGTGGAAAGCGATTTCCAGTTGATCGCCGGCACCAACCGCGACCTGCAAGTGTCGGTGCTGGAAGGGCGCTTCCGCGAGGATCTGCTGGCGCGCTTGAATCTGTGGACCTATCGCCTGCCCGGCCTGGCCGAACGCGCCGAGGACATCGAGCCGAATCTGGATTTCGAACTCGAACGCCACTCGCGCGAGAACCATCAGCGCGTGACCTTCAACAAGGAAGCGCGCGAGCGCTATCTGGCCTTCGCCCGCGGCGGCGAGGCGAGTTGGAGCGGCAACTTCCGCGACCTGGGCGCGTCGGTGATGCGGTTGGCGACCTTGGCCGAGGGTGGGCGCATTCGTATCGATCTGGTCGAAGAGGAAATCGGGCGTCTGCGCCGGCAATGGCATGGCGCCGCGGCGCAATCCTCGCTGCTGGATGCGGTGCTCGGCGAAGATGCCGCGCGGTTGGATCGCTTCGATCGGGTGCAGCTGGAGGATGTGTTGCGCGTGTGCGCTCAGGCCAAGAATCTGTCGCAGGCCGGGCGGGAGTTGTTCGCGGTCTCTCGCGCGAGCAAGGCCAGCAGCAACGATGCCGATCGGTTGCGTAAGTATTTGGCGCGGTTTGGGTTGGATTGGGAGCGGGTGCGGGGGCGCGGTTGATCGCGTGGGTTGTGCTCGCGGCTCTCGGCTTGGAGTCGGCGGCACGGTGGCTTTAGTCGAGTAGCTAAGAGCAAGATCAAAATGGATTCCGGCTTTCGCCGGAATGACGGGTGCTGAGCTGCGCGCCCGCCAACAGATCCGCGCAATTTACCTACCGTCATTCCGGCGAAAGCCGGAATCCATTTTGATCTTGCCTTCATCGGCCCGTACAAAGCCGCTTCATCGACGCCACTAAGCCTCCTGCGCCAACAACGGCTCCCGCTCGGCCGCCGCCTCGCGTTGCCGCCGCAAAAACTCGCTACCGCGCCGCCCCGGCGCCATCAAGATCCCGGTAGTCGCCAGAAAAAACCGCTCCAACTCCGGCGACACACTGCTGACCACGCAAAAATCCTCGCCCTCGCGATGATTGATCGCGTGATACAACCCGATGCCGCGGCTTTCCAGTTCCCGCACCAACACCGGCAGCAACTGCTTCGGCGCCAGCCGCGGCTTGTCCGGATGCGGCCACTCCACCCGCTCCAGCCGTTCCGGATCGATCCGGAACATCGCGCAATCGCGCAGCTTCGGATAGTCCGCGAGCATGTCCAAGGCCAGTTGATCGAGCTCGGCCAGATGCCCGGAGCTTTCCTTGATGTCCACGCACTGAGTCAACTCGCTCAGCGCGCGGATCGCCGCGTACTGCGGATACGGCGAGGCGCCGCAGCCGTGCGGGAACACCACTTCGCCGGGCAGGCGCTGCTCGGTCGTGGCGATGAACACCGGCAGGCCGAGGTCGGAGGTGATCTCGATCAGCAACACCCGCCGGCCCAGACGACGTTCGGCCAGACGGTGAACGCGCGCGGCTTCCTCGGGCAACGACGCCGGTTCGATCAGCCGCCCATAACGCCCGGCGCCGGCGAGGTAATGCGCGATCAGGAACAGCGACCAGGCATCGCGCTCGACGATCTCGGCGATACCGTGCAGCGCGGCCTCCTCGAAGCTGGCGCCGATGGCGGTGCCGCTGTTGGAACTGAAGCGGGTGACGCTGCCGTAGTCGAAGTCGTCGCGCGCGTCGGGCGCCGCGGCGACGGGATACTCGGGAAAGGTCAGGAACAACGGCACCGCCAAGGCTTCGCCGCCGGAATACGACCGGTAGCTGCGGCACGCGATGGCGCGGCCGGCGTTGTCGGCGAAAGCGGACAGGAACGGCAAGCCGGCATTGCGCGGGTCTTGCGCGATGCGCTCGGCCGGCAGGTACTGGACCGGCGTGGCGGTGTGGGCGAACTTGCAGTAGTGGTGTTCCATCGCCTCGTACAGGGCGCCGGTCAGCGATACGGCGGCCTCGCCCTTGCCGAAGCCGCGGCTGATCAACTCGCCGCCGGCATCGCGCAGCGTGCATTTGACCGTGATCAAATGGCCGCCCATGTCTTCGGTTTCCAGAGTCCAGCCGCGTCGCTGGACGCAATCGCGGATCACTCGGTTGGCGTGGTCGAGACTGCGCTCGCGTTCGTAAGGAATCATTGCCTGGCTCTCCGGCGCACGACCGGCCGAACGCATGGCGCGCGAACGCGTCGCGCGCCATGCGCGAGGGCGGTTACCCAATCGATGGTCCGCCGCTCAGCGGGCGAACTGATCCAAGAACGTCTGTTCCTGCTCGGTCGGCGCGTTGAGCTCGGCCAGAGCGTGCTTGAAGTCCTCGCCCGAGGCGACGCTCTGCTCGCGCAGGGCTTCGGTGGCGGGGATGAACTTCGGTTTTACGAAGGTGGTCTTATCGAAATCGGCGCGAGTGGAACCCATGACGTGAACCTCCTGTAGTCGAGCGGGAGGCACGGGACCGGCGCGGAGCGTCCTGTCGGTTGGCTGCCGGCCTGTCCGTGTGCCGCAGCCACCGGGCTGCATCACACAGATATCGGCAAGCACGCCGCGCTTCCTTGAAGGCGATCACCAAACACGCCGAGCGCGCAGCCTCAGGCGACTAACGGCACCACCGCGACGCGCATCAAAGCACGCCGCTCTTGCGCAGTTCGGTCACCGCCAGGGTCGCGGCGGCATTCTCCGGCAGCCCGGCCGCGCCGGTCACGCAGCTGACGAACACGTAACGGCGAGTGCCGCGCTCGATCTGCCCGACCTGCCAACGCACCGCCTCTCTGCCGCCGACCACCACCGAGCCGCTTTTGCCGAGCATCGGCGCGTTGTCGTAGCGGAACACCCGGCGCACCGGCATTCCGCCGTACGACCCGACCAGCAAACCCGGCGGCTGCACCAGCGGCTCGCGCACTTGCGCCATGGCCTGGCGGCTGACGCCGAGTTCGTCGCGGAACAGCCGGCGCAGGAACTGCATCTGTTCCTCCGGCGAGATCTGCAGCGAACCGCCGTTCCAGTATTCGCCGCCGCTGCGGGTGTCGGCGTTGCCGTAGTTGAAGCGGCTGAGGTACTCGCCCATCCGCACCGCGCCCATTTGCTCGGACACGCCGCGGAAATACTCCGGCGAGGAATACGCCAGCGCCGAATCCAGGCTCTGGCCGCCGGAGATGTCGTTGCTGCGCGCGCTGCCGGAATCCAGTCCGGCTAACGCCGCGGCGATTTCGAACGTCGCCGCCGGCGCGACCCGGCGCGAGCAGCCCTCTTGCGAGGAGAACCGGCGGATTTCGCCGGCGCCCAGGTCGTAGAGCAGGAAGCAGCCGCGCAGCAGCGGCGCTTGCTCCGGCTGCGGCGGCGGAGTCACGCCGAACGGGCTGTTGCGCGGCAGGGCGACGGCGGTGGCGGCCAGCGCGGACAACACCGCGGCCGAGGCCGTCAGGGCGAGTTTGCGTTTGAGGGCTTTCATGCCTGCATAGCTCCTTGTCTGGATGAGAGGCCTGATCGGGCGATCGACCGCCAATGCCGGTGGGACGGCGATTGACACGGCAGCGGATCGGTCTGCGTCGGCGTATCGTTGCATCGGCCGGCGGCGCTCGGATTTGGCCCAAGAATGCCACGTTGTCCGTATGTATTTCGACCGCGGCGGCCGTCGCCAGGCCGCTCCGGCCAGATTCGGCTTGACCTCAAGCGCGCTTCAGGTCTTATCCTCCGCCGCCCCCGCCTTCCAAGGACCGTATGACCGCCCAACCGCCGTCCACTCCTCCGACCGCCGACGCCGACAGCCAGGACGGAGCCGCGCCGGTTGCGCGCGCCGCCGAACGCCGCGGCGAATGGTCGGTAATCGCATCGTTGTTGCCGTACCTGCGGCCCTACCTGGGCCGGATCGGCATCGCCTTGGCGATGGTGCTCGCGGCCAAGCTGCTCAACCTGTATGTGCCGCTGGCGCTCAAGCAACTGATCGACCGCCTCAACGTACCGGTCACGCCGCTGCTGCTGCCGGTGGCCTTGCTGCTGTCCTACGGCATCGCCCGGGTCGGGGTGACCCTGTTCACCGAACTGCGTCAGGTCGTGTTCGCGCGGGTCATGGCCCGCACCTCGCGCCAGGTGACCTTGCAGGTGTTCCGCCACTTGCACGGGCTGAGCCTGAAATTCCACCTCGCCCGCCGCACCGGCGGGGTCGCGCGCGATGTCGAGCGCGGCGGCAGCGCGATCTCGGACCTGCTGGACTGGACCATCTACACCATCGTCCCGGTGCTGCTGGAAGTGGCGATGGTGACCGCGGTGCTGGTGTGGATCTACGACTGGCGCTTCGCCGCGGTGGTGCTGGCCACGCTGGTGCTCTACGGCGCGTGGACGTTCTCGGTGACCGAGTGGCGCACCCGCTATTACCGCGCCTCGGTCGAAGCCGACACCCGCGCCAACGAGCGCGCGGTCGATTCGCTGCTGAACTACGAGACGGTCAAGTACTTCAACAACGAAGAACACGAGGCCCGCCGTTACGACGAAAACCTGCGCCATCTGGAAAACGCCCAGGTGATGTCGATCAAGACCCTGGCCGTGCTCAATCTGGGTCAGAGCCTGGTGGTGGCGCTGGGCGTGACCGCGATGATGTGGCTGGCCGCCGACGGCGTGGTCGAGGGCACGATGACGGTCGGCGATCTGGTGCTGGTCAACGCCTATCTGCTGCAGTTGTCGGCGCCGTTGTTCATGCTCGGGATGATGTACCGCGAGGTGAAGCAGGCGCTGACCAACATGGAGCGTTTGTTCGGCCTGCTCGACGAACGCCAGGACGTGCGCGACGCGGCCGATGCGCAGGCGCTGATCGCGGCGCGGCCGCGGGTGGCGTTCCGCGATGTGCGCTTCGGCTACGACCCGCGCCGCGAGATCCTGCGCGGGATCGATTTCGATATCCCCGCCGGCGCCACCGTCGCCGTGGTCGGCCATTCCGGCTCGGGCAAATCCACCCTGGCGCGGCTGCTGTACCGGTTCTACGACATCGACAGCGGCTCGATCGAAGTCGAAGGCGTGGACCTGCGCGGGTTGACCCAATCCTCGCTGCGCGGCGCGATCGGGATCGTGCCGCAGGACACGGTGCTGTTCAACGACACCATCGGCTACAACATCCGCTACGGCCGGCCCGAAGCCGGCGACGCCGATGTCGAGGCGGCGGCGCGCGCGGCGCATATCCACGACTTCATCGTCGGTTTGCCCGACGGTTACGACACCCCGGTCGGCGAGCGCGGGCTGAAATTGTCGGGCGGCGAGAAGCAGCGTGTGGCGATCGCCCGCGCCCTGCTCAAGAACCCCTCGATCCTGATCTTCGACGAAGCCACCTCGGCGCTAGACTCCAAGTCCGAGCGCGCGATCCAGGACGAACTGGACCGCTTGGCGGTGGGCCGCACCACCCTGGTGATCGCGCACCGCTTGTCGACGGTGATGGATGCCGACCAGATCCTGGTGATGGACGCCGGGCGCATCATCGAACGCGGCACGCATCCGCAGTTGCTGGCGATGAATCGGGTGTATGCGCAGATGTGGGCGTTGCAGCGCGAGCAGGCCGAGGAAGCGGCAGTCTAAGTCAGTCTACCTGTAGGAGCGGCGCGAGCCGCGACCGCGACACCCGGCTTACGTCGTATGCGCGATGTCGCGGTCGCGGCTAGTGACCGAAGGAAATCCCTGTGGGACGCCGCTCCTACAGGGAGCGCACGCGCTTGCGTCTACTGCGGCTCGGGCCGTTCCCAAATCATGTAGACATCCGCGCGCTGATAATGCGACCCCGGCCGCGGCGCCGGGTGATGGCGAAAGCCGACGCTCTCGTACAACTTCAGCGCCGGCCCGAGCTTGGTGCTCGATTCCAGGAACAACTCGCGCCCGCCCATCTGCGCGAACGCCTCGATCGCGCCGCTCATCAGCTTGCGGCCGATACCGCCGCCGCGCAGCGCGGGTTCCACCGCCATTTTGGTCAGCTCGACCAGGCCGTCTTCGTAACGCAGCAACGCGACGGTGCCGAGCACGCGGTCGCTGTCGTCGACCGCGAACAGCACCCGGCCGCCGCCGGCGAGCAAATGGGTTTCCGGATCGCCGAGCACTTCGCGGTCGACCGGCTCGACCGCGAACCAGCGTTCCAGCCATTCGATGTTGAGGCGGGCGAAATCCGCGCGCCAACGCGGGTGGAAATCGACGATGCGGACGGAGCCGACGATGTCGATGGGCGGCGGGGTGGAGGTCGGTTGGTCGCTCATTGGGCGATCATAGCGGGCGCTTGCGGGCGGTGGGGCGCCGCGGCCTGCCTGAGCAAAATCAAAATGGATTCCGGCTTTCGCCGGAATGACGGAGATGGGAGGGGCGCACGATCTTTTGGCGGCGCTTGAAGCTGCCGTCCCTTAGAGCCACTTACAAAATCTCGACCGTCGTTACTTAAAAACCGTCATTCCGGCGAAAGCCGGAACCCATTTTGATCTTGCTCTGCCTTCAAACTCGGCAGAACCGTTCCAACAACGACGCTCAATCCTTGCCGTTGCCCTTACCCTTACCCGCAGATTTCGCCGACGCCTTGTCGCCACGCGCCTGCCCGCCTTTGCTTTCGCCCTTCCCGCCCTTCTCTTTCGCACCCTTGTCCTTCCCACCCTTACCCGGCGTGTCGTAATCCCGATAAGGCCGATTGGGAAAATCGCGACGCAACTCATCGTCGATCACGATCGGACGACCCCAGCGGTCGTAAGTCGGAACGAAGCCGCGCTTGAGCTTATGAAACTCCGCCGAACCAGGCTTGATCCCGAGCCGCAGCGCCACCGCGCCCCAGCCCTCGGCCGGGTCGCGATCCCATTCGTCGACGACATAGCGGCACGGCCGGCCCAACACCTGCGCCAACGCGCAGGCGTAGTAGACGTCGCCCGGCGTCCAGCGGCGGCGGTCGAGCAGATCGCCGACCAGTTCGCGCGGTGCGCCGTAGTAACGCACCATTTCGTCCACGAACGGCTCGCGATAGCGCGCGCCGTAGCGGCTGATGTCGCTCAACCACGCATCCACCCAACCGTCGCCGCTGCGCGGATCCCAGCCCGCCGGCAGTTCCTGCGCGTGCGCGGACGTGCCCAGCAAGGCCGCGACGGACGCGGTCAGGGCGAAGAAGCGCGACTTGAAAGAACGCGTGTTGAACAAAGGCTTGCGTGGGTCGGACATGGCGGGCTCCTTCGGACGCGGGTCCTATGGCGTCTGCGATCGCGCAGCGGCTCACAGCTAGATCGGGGGCGAAACCCGCGGATCAACGCAGGCGCCGCGCCGCGTTTAACCGCCAGCCACCGATGCGACGACGCGGTTCAGCGCGAGATGGTGAACTTGCCGAACGCCACGCCCAGATCCCAACCCTGACCGGTGCCGGCCAAGGCCAGCGAGACCTCGCCCTTGGTCATCACCTGCGCCTTGCTCGACTTCACCGCGCCGGCGTGGGCTTCGGCGGTGGCGTAGCTGCCCAGGGTGTCGGCGATGCCGTGCACGCCGGCGAATTCGCCGGTGCCGTGATCGATTCGCGACTTGCCCACGGTCAGGCCGCCGCCCTTGGCGCTGATCTTGACCGACAGGCTCTGGCCGTTGCTGCAATGGATGGTGCCGCGGCCGGAGGAGGTCTTGTAGAACACCGACCAACCGGACATGCTGAATTTCAACTTGCAGGTGATGGTGTCGCGCGCCGAAGCGGCGCCGGGCACGGCGATCGCGGCCAGCAGCAACGCGGCCAGCAAGGCGCGGCGCGGGCGGCGGGACACGGCGGCTGAAGAACGGGAATCGATGCGCATGCGGGGCCTCGCGGATGTGGGCCACGGCCGCCCGGCGCGGCCGCGGAAGGAAGGCAGGCTACCACCACGCGGCGGATTTCCGACCGGCGCGGCTGCCGCGGAAACGGCGACGGCGCCCGAGGCGCCGTCGCAGTGGAGATTTACCTGGCCGCCGCGGGGGCGACGGCGATACCGGGCGCGCCCGGCGCGACTCAATCGTCGTCGTGCCAACGGCCACGGCCATGACCGCGGCCGCGATCGTGACGGTCGTAGTAGCGATTGTCGTAACGACGGTCGTAACGGGCGTCGTAGTACGTGGTCCGGCACTTGCCGTGCTTGTTGCAGTCGCGATCGTAGTAGCGGCGATCGTCGTAGCGGTTGTAGCCGTAGTAGCGCGGCGGCGCCGGACGGTAGCGGTAATCGACGTGGCGCGGGACGTTGCGGTAGTAGGTCGGACGGCCCCAGCGGTCGCGGACCACGATCAAGCGGTCGTTGTAGCCATAGTTGCCGTAGCGGTAGTACGGGGTGTTGTTGCGCACGATCACGTCGGCGATGTCGACGATCACGCGCGCCAACTGGTCGTCGGCACGGGCCGGCGCCGGCACCGCCATCGCGGCCGCGCCGAGACCGGCGGCGAGTACGACGGGTGCGAGCCAGCGGGACAGAACGGTCATGGCGGGTCTCCTGGGACGCCTGCATCGTCGGCAGGCACGCTGCGACTTTGAGCCCGCGACGGTGAACCGATTTTTAATGATTCACGCCATCTTGACGGCGGCGCGCCAAACCGTGGCCGCCGTTCAGTTGGCCGCGACCCGGGCCAGTTCGCGCACCGTGGCCGGCAGATCGGCGGCGCGCTCGACCCGCCGCAGCCGCGGCGCGTCGGCGGCGATCTCGGCTTCGTTCTCGTGCGCCCAGGTGGTGTGGTACGGGACATGGATGCCCCACCCGCCCAGCGCCAGCACCGGCGCGATGTCCGAACGCAGCGAGTTGCCGATCATCACGAACTGCGAGGCCGGCAGCTCGAACTCGCGCAGCAGGCGCGCGTAGGTGTCGATGTCTTTCTCGCTGACGATCTCGATGCGCCGGAACAGATCGGCCAGGCCGCATTGCTTGACCTTGGCCTCCTGATGGAACAGGTCGCCCTTGGTGATCAGCACCACCTCGTACTCGGCCGCGATCTGGGCGACCGCCTCGGGGATGCCGGGCAGGATTTCGACCGGATGGCGCAGCAGATCCTTGCCCAGCTCGACGATGCGGTGCAGATCGGCGGCGCTGATGCGCTCGCCGGTGATCTGGACCGCGGCCTCGATCATCGACAAGGTCATGCCTTTGACGCCGTAGCCGAACACGCCGATGTTGTTCTTCTCGATCTCGTACAGGCGCTCGTGCAGGCGCGAGTCGTGCAGATCGACGTAGGCGCCGACGATGGCCTCGAAATCGGTCTGGGCCTGATCGAAGTAATCCTGGCTGCGCCAGAGGGTGTCGTCGGCGTCGAAGCCGACCATGCGGAGGGGGGAAGTGCTCATGGCGGGGATTATCCCGCATTGCGGCGGTGGGGAGGCGGTGTGGGTTGGCGGCTGCGGAATCCACGGGCTGCGGCGTCCCTCTGCGGCGTCCCTTCATTCCTGCCCGACGCCGTCGTTCCTTAGTCCCGTCATTCCGGCGGAAGCCGGAACCCATTTTGACGTTGTTGTGGCCTTCCGGAGCTTCAAGCAACAGCAAGATCAAAATGGGTTCCGGCTTTCGCCGGAATGACGGGTGAGGGAGGTTTCGACGGAGGCGGTCGCGGCGGTGGTTGCGGCAGCGCAGGCGAACGCCACAAAAAAAGAAGGGCGGCCGAGGCCGCCCTTCGCACAACGCAGGAATACCTGCACCCCAAGGGTGCGGCTGAGGTCAGTTACCTCAGCCGCCCTTCTTGCCGCCGCCGTTGGACTGAACCTTGGCGACGTAATTCTTGTATTCGTCCGGCGTCAGCGAGCCGTTGGCGTCGGCGTCGGCCTGATCGAATACCTGACCCAGGGCCGGCACCGCGGCGGCCTCGGTCTTGCTCAGATTGCCGTCCTTGTCGCCGTCGACATCGGACCAGCTCTTCTTCTGCGGAGCCGCCGCCGGCTGCGCCGCAGTGGCCGCGCCGGCGTCCTGGGCCGCGCTGGCCGGGGTGGCGGCGTCGCCGCTCGGCGGGGCCTGCTCGGCGCTGGATTGAGCGAAGGCGAGCGGCGCGGCCAAGGTGGCGGCCAGAGCCAGAGCAGCGATCAGGGGCTTGCGGGACTTGAAGTTGTTCATGAGTCGGTCTCCTGGAATGGATGTGCTGGGCTGCGCGGTGGCTGGCGCGGGACGGACTCGTTGGAGCCGGCCCGCTGGTCGCGCAGTGGCGCTTACCGCACGGCCCCAACCTTGCCGATCCGCTTCTGAACGAATCGGCGCGCGCGGGTGTTAAAGCTACGTTCGCTTAACCACAGGCCGGCGCGCGCGGGTTAGGCCGCCGTCGGAATGGGCAGCGCGAACACGGCAAAACGTGACCCCGAGCGGCAGTTCGTTAGCGCGGCGTTGGCGCCGATTGGCTGAACCGAACACAACGTTTACGAATCGGCGCGTCAACGCTGTCGCAGCGACAGCGCGCGGATGCGGCCGAGCGATACGCGCATCGCTCTACAGCTATCGTCGGCAGCGACGGCCGCAGCGCGGCGCGATCACGCCGTCGCCGCGGTGAAACCCACCTCGTGCCGGCTCTGCGCCGGCGCGGCCGCACGCAGGCAATCGCGCGCTTCGCGCTCCAGCGCGGCGCGGTCGGCCGCGCGCAAGCGTTTGAACGGCTGCACGCTCACCCAGGCCGTGTCGCCCTGCCGCTCCAGCTTCCAGGTGCCGGCGACGAAACCGTCGATCAACACCGTGGCCGCGACCAACCCATTGCGGGTGAAGATCGCGGCGCGCACCGATTCGTCGAACATCCGCGCGCGCTGCGCATGCGAGAGCAGCACGTTGTCGAACTCCGGCAGCAACCGCGGCGGCGCCGGCGTATCGGGGGCGGGCCGCGGCGCATCGGGCAGATCGAACAACTCGGTGCCGTCTTCGTCGCGGAACACCCGCAGCCGCGGGCGCAGACGTTGCAAATGCTCGCGCATGCCGGTCACGCCGGACCACACCGTCGCATCGCGCGCGCTGGCCGGGCCGAACGCGCCCAGGTAGCGCAGCAACATCGCATCGATGGCCGAAACATCCGGCTCATCTGCGATATCGGCGCCGAGCCAATCGCGCGCGGTGGCGAAGCCGGCCGGTTTGTGCGAATCCCACAACCCGGCCGGCGGCACGTGGACCAAGGCTTCCGCGCTGCGCACCAGCAAGGCCAGTTCCGCCGCGTCGTGTTGCGGCCAGTGCGCGCTCAGCGCTTCGCCCAACGCGGTCGCGGTGAGCGCTTGTCCGCGCAGCGCGGCGACGCCGGCTGCGCGCACTTCGGCCAAGTCCAGACCTTTGAGCGCCTTGGCGTGCCCGGTTTGCAGCGACAGGCGCCGCAGCGTCGGCTGCAGCACCGGGCGCAGGGCGCGGTAGTCGTCGGCGCTGACCAAATGCAAGGTGCCGCGCATCATCGTCGCGCGCACGATCTCGCGCGCTTGCATGGCCTGGCTCAGTTCATCCAGCGCGAAATGCCGCAGGCGCGTCCACAGCCCCAGATACGGCGGATTCGGCGCCTGTGCCTGCAAGCCGATCAACTGCTCGATCATCCGCACCGGCGAACACTCGCTGCGCTCCAGCAGCGATTGCCGCATCAGCAACGCGCGATTGAGCGCGCGCACGCTCAGCGTATCGGCCGCCGCGCCGGAACGCGGCTTAACCGCCATGCGCGGGCCTCGCCGCGACGTGCGGGCATCGCGGCGGCCAATCGGCGTCGCCGCGGCCGTCGCGCCACAGGAACAGCTCGCCGGATTGCGCGTTCTTCAGATCGCGCGCGAACAGCATCGAATGCCCGTCGGGCGACAGCAGCGCGCCGATCTCGCTGCCGTTGACGTTGATCTGCGGCCCCAGCTTCTTGCGCGGCGACCAGCCGCTGGCCGTGCGCGTGCTCTCGTACAGTCCGTCGCCGGCCATCAGCACCATGCGTTTGCCGTCCGCGGACACCAGCGGCTCGTATTCGTCGCCGGGCGTATTGATGTTGGGGCCGAGGTTCTCGACCGTCCACGCGCCGCGCCGATCCTGGCGCGCGCGCCAGATGTCGGTCATGCCCAGGCCGCCGGGGCGGCCGGTGGAACCGAAGTACAACCAGCCGTCCGGCGCCGGGCGCGGAAACCATTCCGCGCCCTTGGAATTCACCGGCTCGGGCAATCGCTGCGGCGTGCGCCAGTGGCCGTCGCGGTCGCGATCCACTCGCCACAGGTCCAGGTCCTTGCGCGGCGCAGTTGCCGATTTCGGCCCGCCGCTGCGCGAAGAGATGAAGTACAGACTGCCGCCATCGGCGCTGAACCACGGATCGGCCTCGACGCCGTTGCCGGCGAACGACGGTTCGACCGGTACCGACCAACCGTCGGCGCCGCAATGGCTCATCAGAATGCGCCAACCGGTGAAGTCCGGACGGCTGCGCACGAAGTACAGATCGCTGTTGCGCGGGTCGAACGCCGGGTGCGATTCGAACTGATCGCTGGCGATGCGCGCGGGGCTCCATGGCTCCACGCTCGCCCGCGCATCGCCGGTCTTGGCCGTGGCGGTGGCGCCGGCCAACAGCGCCGACAACGCGCCCAACGCGGCGATCCGCCGCCGCACCGCGCCGCTCACGCTTCGTCCTCGCCGAACACGTCCACCCGCGGCTCGCCGTCTTCGTCCAGGCCGACCACCACCACGATCGGCTTGCAGCAGACCTGGCAGTCTTCGATGTAACGCTGATCGCCGGCGGAATCGTCGACGATCAATTCGATCGGCTCGCCGCAATACGGGCAATACACTTCGACGCTGGGCAGCATGGCGGACTCCCTCGGCGGACGCGCCGGCGCAGGCAGAATGCGGCGCGTCCGCGGCGGCGTCCAGTGACGTTTTGCATGGCCGGCGACGCTAAACGGCGGCCGCGCACCGGCGGTCGCGGCGCCCGTTCGTCGCCATGTCCGGCGCGATCACCTGGCGCTAACCGACCCAGGCGGAGCCTGATGCCAACACGGCCCGGGCTGGCGCCAGCCGCCGTGCCGGCCCGGTACGAACGGCGTTCCCTCGCGAACGCCCGCGGCGGCCGCGCGCGGAGAGCGACCATGAAAACCCGCCATGTATTCAGCACGCCCGATCTGGCCAGCGCGCAAGCGGCGATGGAGGCCGCGCGCGAAGCCGGCGTGCACGACGACGACATTCTGTTGATCGCGCGTTCGGACATCGAACTGGAATCGATCCCGAACGAGCGCAAGGAAGCCGACACCGACTTGATGCCCGCGGCGCTGCGCGGCGCCGGTTACGGCGGCGCGGCCGGGCTGTTGGCCGGACTGCTGGCGGTGGTGGTGACCCCGATCGGCCTGACCTTGGCCGGCGCTGCGGCCGCCACCGCGGCCGGGGCGATGGTCGGTTGCTGGGCGTCGGCATTGATGGGATCGGCCCTGCCCGATCCGATCCGGCGCAAGTTCGATGCGCATATCCGTCAGGGCCGGATCCTGGTGGTGATCGACGGCGATCGCGAACTGCTCGGCCAGGCCGAAGCGCGGGTGCTGGCCAATGCCGCCGGCGCGGAGATTCTGCCGTTCGATGCGCCCAAGGCCTTGGCTTAGCGCAAGCGCACGCTGCGCGTGATCGCGGTACAGCATCGATGCGGGCGCGTGCTCGGCGCGGTCTCGCCCGCTTACGATTTCCTAGCGCGCAAGCCTCATTGCGCGCGTGATCGCGGTTGAAGATCGCGGGCGGTGCGCGCGCACGCGCCGCGAATTGCCGAGCCGGTCGCAAGAACGGCCGCGGCTTCGATGGCACTCTCGGCCGGCCTCACCCCCATGCCCAGCCGGAGAACCGCAATGAAACGTTCGACGCTCTCCCTGCTCTGCTGCACCGCACTACTGGCCGCGTCCGCCGCGCCGGTGCTGGCGGCGCAGGACGATACGCAAGGCGCCGCCGCGCAAGCGGCCAAAGCCAATCCGTTCAACGCCGCCGAAGTGGCGCGTTTCAACGAACCCTGGGCGATGACTTTCCTGCCCAACGGCCGCCTGCTGGTGACCGAAAAGCGCGGCGCGCTCAAGGTGCTGACCATCGGTTCCAGCGCGCAGACCATCACCGGCGTGCCGGCGGTGGCCTACGGCGGCCAAGGCGGATTGGGCGATGTGATCCTGCATCCGTCGTATGCCACCAACGGTTTGATCTACATCAGCTACGCCGAGAAAGGCAGCGCCAGCGGCACCGCCGGCGCCACGGTCGCGCGGGCCAAGCTCAATCTGACCAGCAGCGGCGGTTCGCTGAGCAATCTGCAGATCATCTGGCGCCAGCCCAAGCTCAGCGGCAGCAATCATTACGGCCATCGCCTGGCGTTCGGCCCGGACCGCAAGCTGTGGATCACCTCCAGCGAGCGGCAGAAGTTCGATCCGGCCCAGGACCTCAACTCGCCGTTGGGCAAGGTGATCCGGCTCAACGACGACGGCAGCGTGCCGACCGACAATCCCTTCTACAGCCGCGGCGGCGTCGCCGCGACGGTGTGGTCGTACGGCCATCGCAATCTGCTCGGCATCGCGTTCGATGCGCAGAACAAATTGTGGATTCACGAGATGGGGCCGAAGGGCGGCGATGAGTTGAACCTGATCGAGCGCGGTTCGAACTACGGCTGGCCGCTGGTCTCGCAGGGCGATCACTACGACGGCACGCCGATCCCGCGCCACAGCACCCGGCCGGATCTCAACGCGCCGGAGGCCTGGTGGAATCCGGTGATCGCGCCGGCCGGCTTCGTGATTTATTCGGGCACGCGCTTCCCGGCGTGGGCCGGCAGCGGTTTGATCGGCGGCTTGGCGTCGCAGGCGCTGGTGCGAGTGAAGTTCAACGGCAATACCGCGGCCGAGGCCGAGCGGTATCCGATGGGCAAGCGCATTCGCGAGGTCGAGCAAGGGCCGAACGGCGATGTGTGGTTGCTGGAGGATGGGACCAATGCGCGGTTGTTGCGGTTGACGCCGATCTGATTGCGCGGGGTGCCCTCACCCCAACCCCTCTCCCGCAAGCGGGAGAGGGGCTTAAAGCAGCGGCGTCGTTGCTCCCTTCTCCCGCTTGCGGGAGAAGGTGCCCGAAGGGCGGATGAGGGCCGCTCTCCGAACTACTGCGCAGCCCGCAACACCGGCTTGCGCGTCCCCATCGCCAACTGATAACGCTGATGCAGCGCCTGCACTTTGGCGATGTATTCCTGAGTTTCACGATAAGGCGGCACCCCGCCATACCGGGTCACCGTCCCGATACCCGCGTTGTACGCCGCAGCCACCAACGTCAAATCGTTGTTGTACCGACGCATCAACGACTTCAAATGCCGCGCCCCGGCGGCGATCGATTCGGCCGAAGAAAACGGATCGGCCACACCGTATTCCTTCGCCGTTTCCGGCATTAACTGCATCACCCCCTGCGCGCCCTTGCTCGACACCGCCTTGGCGTCGAAACCGCTTTCGGCGTGAGCGATCGCGCGCAGCCACGCATCGTCCAGGCCGTTGGCCTTGGCCGCGCTGCGGAATTGCACGGGGAATTTGTCCAGTTGCGGCTTGCCGACCTTGCCCAGGCCCGGATGCGCCGGTTCGCCCGGCGGCGTGTCGACGGTGAAGCCCATCACCCGCACCGAACCGGGCAGCTTGCGCGTGCTGTAGACGGTCTTGCCGTCTTGCTGGCGCTCGTACAGATTGCCGTTGATCACGCCCATCTCGCCCCACAGATTGGGCAGCTTGACCGCGTTGTCGTCGATCTCTTTCGGGGTGCAGCGCGAACCGGGTTCCGGCGCCGTGGCCAGGCTGACGGTGCCGTCGCGCACGCAGCGGTAGACGGTGCGCGCCTGCGCGCTCGCGGCCACGGCGAGCAACGCCAAGGCGGCGGCCAAACGCAGGGCGGGACGGGGCGAACACGGGCTCATGGGGCGCGATTTTAGGCCTGCGCGGGCCCGACACCAGCGCCGAAGGTCAGGCGGGCGCCGCGGCGTTCACGATTGCAGCGGCCGCGTTCAGCTAAGCGGCTGGCGCTTCGCTTGGGGCGATTCTCCCTGTAGGAGCGGCGCGAGCCGCTCCC